>JBDRBQ010000001.1:0-28577 GCA_043822625.1 Candidatus Omnitrophota bacterium
AAAACTTTTGGTTGTCAAATGAACGAATATGATTCCGAGCTTATCTGGAATTTATTTGAGCAGGAGGGGTATGTCTTGACGGATAATATCGAGGAAGCGGATGTTATTCTTTTTAATACCTGTTCTATTCGCGAACATGCCGAGGCACGTGTCTGGGGACAGGCGGGAATACTGGCTAAAATTAAAAATAAAAAATCACAAACTAAAAGTGCTGAAGATTCTTCTGTGGTAACAGTTGAACAAAAAGATGTTTCCGGTAACCATTCACCATTCACTATTCACCAACGGCCAATTATCGGTATTGTCGGTTGCATGGCGCAGAATTATCAGGAGAAGATTTTCGAAAAACTGCCGCATGTTAATTTGGTTTGCGGGCCGGGTAATATTTATGATTTGCCGCGGCTGGTGAGCGAAATCAAGCAGGGTAAGGAACACTTATTAGCCGTTAACGGCAGTCAAAGTCCTCACGCCATCGGGCCTAAGGGAAAGAGAAAAAATAAACTGAAGGCCTTTGTTACCATTACCGAAGGCTGTGATAATTTTTGTTCGTATTGTATCGTGCCGTTTGTGAGGGCGAGGCAGGTCAGCCGCAAGTCGGAGGAAATTTTGGAAGAAGTAAGGTATTTGGCCGACAACGGTGCCAAAGAGATAACTTTGCTGGGGCAGAATGTTAATTCCTACGGGCAGGATTTGGGTTTAGGTAAGGAAGGTTGCGTAAAATTACTGGAGGAAGTTAGCCGGATAAGAGGTCTTGAACGGGTTCGTTTTACTACCAATCACCCTAAGGATACGGGGCTTAAACTTTTTAAGTTAATGGCTAAAAATAAAAAGATATGTCCGCACCTGCACCTGCCTTTGCAGTCCGGTTCCGATCGTATTTTGAAATTGATGAATAGAAAATATACCGTGAATCATTACCTTAAGATGGTTAATTTATATCGCAAATTGGTGGAGGACGCGAGTTTAACCACCGATATTATCGTTGGATTTCCGACGGAAACGGAGAAAGATTTTAAGGCTACTTTCGATTTGATGAAAGAAATCGCTTTTGATGGCGCGTTTATTTTTAAATATTCCCCGCGGTTTCCGGCGGCAGCCGCTTGTATGGAAGATGATGTCCCTCAGGAAGTAAAGAAAGAGAGAAACCAGATACTGCTTGATTTGCAGAAAAAGATGTCGTTAAACAGAAACCGTTTGTATCTGGGTCGGGAAGTGGAAGTTTTGGTTGAGCGAATGGACAATAAGAATAGAAATTTGATGGGGCGGACTTCGGCAAACAAAACAGTTGTTTTCGCGGGAGAAGAAAAACTAATTGGCAAAATCGTAAAGGTGATGGTAAAAGATGTAACCGAGAGTACTTTAATTGGGAGTATGGAAAGATGAAAAAATTTTTAATCGTGGTTGTCATAATGGCGATATTTTTGGCTAAAGTAGCATGGGGTAATGAAAATCTTGAGTGTCTGGAAACGGATTCTTTAAAAGAAAATTACACGCAGGTTATTAAAAACGCGCAGGATTCTATGTCTTCTTTTCCCGCTAAAGAGCTCGCGCGGGCGAGGTATCTTTTAGGGATGGCTTATTTAAAAACAGGTGATTATCAAAACGCAAGGCAGAATTTTCAATTAGTCTTGCGGGGAGAGAAAGATAAGTCGTTAAGCGAGGAAGTGGAAATAGCTATTTGCGATTCTTATTATCTGGAAAATAATTTCGATGAAGCTTTTACGCTTTATGAAAAATTTTTAGATAAACATAAAAAAAGTGATTTTAAATATATCGTTAAGTTTAAGATGGCTTTGACAGGGCTTAAAACAGGGGATTGGAAGACGGCGAAACGTTTTTTAAAGGAAGTGTCCGATTCCCCTTCTCCCGACGCGGATTCGGCGGCTGAAATTTTAAAAGAAAACCAGTTTTATTTTACGGTGCAGGTTGGCTCTTTTCAAGATGAAGAAAACGCGCGCAGTTTGGCGCGGGATTTAAAAAAGCAGGGATTTGATTCTTTTGTGGCGAAAACCCGGCTTAATGATTTGACTTTTTACAGAGTGAGGGTCGGAAAGCTGGATGATAGAAAAGAAGTGGATTTATTAACGCGAAGATTAAAGGAAAACGGCCTGCCGGCGATAATATATCCATAAATAAGACTAAAAAGACCGCAACTCTACTATAAGCATATGAAAAAAAAAGTTATATTTTTAATGGGTCCTACCGCGGTGGGGAAAACCGAAACCGCTGTTTGCCTCGCGAAAAAAATCAACGCGGAAATCATTAATTGCGATTCGATGCAGGGTTATAAGGAAATGGATATCAGCACGTCCATGCCCGCGAAATTTTTAAGAGAAGAAATTCCACATCATCTTTTTGATTTTATTTCTCCGGCATGTGCCTATAACGCGCATCGTTTTTTGACGGCGGCGAGAAAAAAAATAAAAGAGATTATCGCGAATGGGAAAACGCCTCTTTTTACAGGCGGAAGCGGCCTTTACATGAAAGCGGTTATAGACGGATTTTTCGAGGGTGAAAAACCGGATTTGGCTCTGCGCCGTTCTCTGGGAAAATTGTCTTCCGTGGAATTGTTTGTCAGGCTTAAAGAAACGGATCCTGTTTCGGCCAAAGAGATTCATCCTAATAATAAAAAAAGAATTATCCGCGCGTTAGAAGTTTATTATAAGGATAAGAAACCTATTTCGGTTTTAAAAAAGACCGCGGTGTCTATCGAAAATGATTATGATATTAAGATATTTGTTTTGAATATCCAAAGAGCTGTACTTTATGAAAGAATAAATAAAAGAGTGGATGAAATGTTCGCAAAAGGGTTGTTGGCGGAAGTGGAAAAATTGGCCGCGAAAAGGTTGAGTAAAACCGCGCGTAATGCTCTGGGAGTAAAGCAATTACTCGAATATGTGAAAGGTGGTTTAAGTCTGGATGCGGTAAAAATTCTTATAAAACGCGACACGCGCAGATACGCCAAGCGGCAATTGACATGGTTTAGGGCTGAGAAAAGAGCCGAGTGTATTGAAGTTTCACCGGAGGAAAAGCCTCAAAATATAGCGGAGAAAATAATAAGGAAACTCTAAACTTTTTTAAAATTCCCATTCATCCCCCTTTTCGCCTGCGCTAAAGCTGCGGCGAGACAAGTGCAAAGGGGGAAACTTTATATCTCTTTATATAGGATTTAAAAAAATGAATAAAAAAGAACGCGCGCTTTTAATAACGGTTATTTTAAAAGAGCCTAATTTGTGGCCGACCGAAGAGTTGACGAAAGAATTGTCACAATTAAGCGAATCTGCCGCAGCGGAAGCGGTGGAGGAAATTATTATTCATCGCCCTGCGCCTACGGCTTCTCTTTTTATCGGTACCGGAAAAGCAGAAGAGATACACAACATTATTCACGAAAAAGAAATAGATGTGGTTATATTTAATAATGATTTATCCAACGCCCAGCAGAAAAATTTAGAAGATATTTTGGGTGTTAAGGTAATTGATTACACCCAGTTGATTTTAGACATATTTGCCCGCCGTGCTAAAAGCCTGGAAGGTAAAGTGCAGGTAGAATTAGCTCAATTGGAATATTTACTGCCGCGGCTCGCCGGAAAAGGTATTATGCTCTCTAGGCTCGGAGGCGGTATCGGCACAAGGGGTCCGGGTGAACAAAAACTGGAAGTTGACCGGCGAAAAATTTCTAAACGCGTCGTTAAGCTGAAAAGAGACCTGGATGAATTAAAAAAGAGACGGCACGTTGTTTCCGTTGGGAGAAAGAATAAGGCATTTCCTTTGTTGGCTATAGTCGGTTACACGAACGCTGGAAAGTCGAGTTTAATGAACTTATTGTGCGGGGAAAAACTGATAGCCGACGACAGGCTTTTTGCTACTCTTGACACTGTTGTTAGGCGGCTGGTTTTGCCTAATAATCAGACGACGCTTATTTCCGATACGGTCGGTTTTATACATCATTTGCCTCATCATTTAATAGAGGCGTTTAAGGCTACTTTGGAAGAAGTGATTTCGGCTGATCTTTTATTGCATGTCATTGATGCAAGTAGTCCAATTTCGGAACAAAAAGAAGAGGCGGTTTATGAAGTTCTCAAACAATTAGGTGTTGAACATACTCCGATTATAAAAATTTTTAATAAAATAGATAAACTGCCGGATGTAAACGTGCTTAAAAAAAAGAAGTTCGAAGAGAGCGCGGCTGTCAGCGTTAAAGAAAATAAAAACATAAACGAGTTATTGGAAAAAATTATTGCCGGACTTTCCTCTGAGCTTCAGGAAATAAAAGTTACGGTTTTGCATAATCAGCTGAAGCTTTTGGATATAATACACAAATATGGAAATGTGGTTAAGGAAGAGTATCGCGGTGAAGGTGTGTATATAGAAGCTTTTTTACCCATTATTTGGGCTAAAAAAGTCTTGACAAAGTTGAATTCTGTGTTAATATAGTAAACTTAGCAGTCGCGGGGTGAGAGTGCTAAAAGGTATTTCAGGGCAGGTAAATCCCCGGGCAAAGCAGTGTAACGCCATGAAAAATAAAGAGTTAGAGTTAAGAAAAAATAAAGTTTTAGAAGCTGTTATACGTTCTTATGTTCGGGAAACGGTTCCGGTAAGTTCTTCAGCTTTACTGAGTAGTTACGGTTTTGAATGGAGTTCGGCGACTATCAGAAACGTTATGGCTCAGCTTGAAGAAGAAGGTTTTTTGAAACAGCCGCACGCTTCCGCCGGAAGAATACCTACGGATAAAGGATACCGCTGTTACGTTGATAATATAATGAAACTGGAAAAGACTTCCCCTGAAAAAGAAATTTCCATCAGGCAGCAGTATAATTCATCCAAGCCGGACAACTTAGGCAAATTGGTAGAGAAAACAGCACGGATTATTTGCGCTATTACAAATCAGGCTTCTTTGGCAATGATGCCGAGCATGAATCTTTGCGGTTTCGATAAAATCGATTTTATACAGCTTAGTGAAAATAGAGCGCTGGTTGTGTTTTTGACTTCTTCTGGAATGGTGGAAAATATAGTCATAAAATTGCCTAAAAACATAAATGTCGCGGAACTACTAAAAGTACAGAATTTATTAAACACTGAACTGCTGGGTTATTCTTTAGGGGCAATTCAGGATTATCTTTTAAATGAAATAAAACGCCGTGAGGACGCGGTATTCAACATTGTCAAAAACGCGTTTGATATTATAGAATTACTTGATATAAACAACATGAATAACGAGCTTTTTTTTGACGGGTTGTCTTTGATTATGGATAAGCCTGAATTTAAGGACGTTGATAAATCGCTCGGTGTCCTGCGTGTATTGGAAGAAAAGACGGAAATTCTGGAAATCATGAACGGCGATCTGGAAGAAGTTAAAAAAGATATAAGGGTGCATATAGGCAGTGAAAATATTTTTGAGGACATAAGGCATTGCAGTCTGATTACCACTAAATACGGTATCGGCAGACAGGGATTGGGAATGCTCGGTGTTATAGGGCCGACGAGAATGGCGTATGAGGAAGTTATCTCGATGCTTGACTGTGTTTCGGATGTATTGACCGAAATTTTAAGTGAAGAATAGGATCATGGAAAAAGAACATAACAAACACAAAAAAGAAGAAGAAAAACAAGAAGAAATAAAAGAAACTGTTACTATTTCTTTGGAAGAATTTAACGAGCTCAAGGCTAAAGCCGATGAAGCGAAGGATTATTTTGAGAAATTTGCCCGGCTTCAGGCGGAATTTGAAAATACAAAAAAACGTTTATTGAAAGAAAAAGAGGAATTTATAAAGTTTGCTAATGATGAATTATTACTGCGTGTTATTCCTGTGCTGGATAATTTCAGGAGAGCCGTAGAAAATACTCACGAAGAGCACAGTGTCGCCGATGTTTTAGCCGGAATTAAATTGATAGATAAACAGCTTGAAGAAGTGCTAAAGGATTTTGGGCTTAGCGTGATTGACGCGATGGGCAAAAAATTCGACCCTCATTATCATGAAGCGGTACTGCATGAAGAGACCGACGAGTACGAAGAAGATACAGTAATTGGGGAATTTCAAAGTGGTTATTTATTAAACGGGAGATTATTAAGGCCGGCGTTGGTGAAAGTAGCGAAGAAAAAAGTAGATAGTGAATAGTGGATGGTGGATGGTGGATGGTGGATAGATAAACGCTTAGAGAAGTTTTAATATAAAAATTTTATAGAGGTGATTTTGAAATGAATAAGAAAATTCAGGAAGTTATTGTAACAGGGGAAACAGTAGTAAGTTTATTAAAATATTATATGGAAAGAGACGATAAATCGAAGGTAGAAAAGCAGATGGACAACTGTCATCCAATATATGAATATTCTCCTCCAATACATGGAATGGTAATAGGTACAATTGCAAGTGGGGCGGGATTAGGTTGGATGTAGTTTGAGAGTGATAGAGTTCCTTATGGAAGAACTCATATGGTTATAAAAAAAATCTTAAAACAGGCGCAGAAATTAAGGTTGATATAAAATCTCCCCTAACCCCTCTTTGTTAAAGAGGGGGAATTTCAATTTTCCCCCTTTGTAAAAGGGGGAGTAAGGGGGATTTATAATATTGTACAGAACTTTAAATTTTAAGTCATTAAGGAGGGTTATAAAATGGGAAAAGCAATTGGAATTGATTTAGGTACTACAAATTCATGTGTAGCGGTAATGGAAGGTGGAGAGCCGAAAGTTATAGCTAATGCCGAAGGCGTGAGGACTACACCCAGTGTTGTAGCTTTTACGAAAGACGGTGAAAGATTAGTTGGTCAGCCGGCAAAGCGGCAGGCGGTTGTCAATCCTGAAAACACCATTTTTTCCATAAAGAGATTTATGGGGAGAAGTCATAACGAAGTAAAAGAGGAAGAGAAATTAATTCCTTATCATATAACAGGTGGAGCGAATGAAAGTGTGGTGGTAAAATCCGGAGGAAAAGAATATACTCCTCCGCAGATTTCAGCCATAATTCTCCAGAAAATGAAACAGACTGCCGAAGATTATCTGGGAGAAAAAGTAACCGACGCGGTTATTACCATACCGGCTTATTTCAACAGCTCTCAGCGTCAGGCTACCGAAGATGCCGGCAGAATCGCGGGATTGAATGTTCTGCGTATTATAAATGAACCTACCGCCGCGAGTCTCGCGTATGGTTTACAGAAAAAGAAGAATGAAAAAATAGCGATTTATGACCTTGGCGGCGGAACTTTCGATATTTCTATTCTTGAAGTAGGCGAAGGCGGGGACGATCAGTGGGTTTTGGAAGTAAAAGCCACAAACGGCGATACTCACCTTGGCGGAGATAATTTTGACCAGAAAATACTGGAATGGCTCGCGGATGAATTTAAACAAAAAGAAGGAATCGATTTAAGAAAAGATAAGATGGCTCTTCAGAGATTAAGAGAAGCCGCTGAAAAAGCCAAATGTGAATTATCTTCTAATTTGCAGACGGAAATAAATCTTCCTTTTATTACTGCCGATCAAAACGGGCCTAAGCATTTGGTTAGTACCTTGAGCAGGGCGAAACTGGAACAGCTTGTGGATGATTTGGTGCAAAGAAGTATTGCTCCCTGTAAACAAGCGCTTAAAGACGCGGGGCTAAAACCGGAAGAATTAGATGAAGTAATTCTCGTTGGCGGACAAACAAGAATGCCCAAGGTTCAGGAAGTAGTAAAACAACTTTTCGGCAGAGAGCCTCACAAGGGAGTAAATCCAGACGAGGTTGTTGCTATAGGAGCGGCTATTCAGGCCGGAATATTAACAGGCGAAAGCAAAGCCAAGGATGTACTGCTCTTGGATGTTACTCCACTTTCACTCGGTATCGAAACGCTGGGTGGAGTATGTACTAAACTTATAGAAAAAAATACTACTATTCCAACCAGAAAAAGCCAGATATTTTCGACTGCCGCCGATAATCAGCCGGCAGTGACTATCAGAGTTCTGCAGGGCGAACGCGCTATGGCAAACGATAATATCGAACTGGGAAGATTCGATTTAGTCGGTGTTCCTCCGGCGCCGCGGGGCGTGCCTCAGATAGAAGTTACCTTTGACATAGATACCAACGGTATTGTTCATGTAGGCGCGAAAGATTTGGGAACAGGCAAAGAACAATCGGTGCGCATTACCGCTCCTAAGAAATTGTCTGAAGAAGAAATTAAAAGAATGGAAAAAGAAGCCGAACAGCATGCCGAAGAAGATAAAAAGAAAAAAGAAGAGGTTGAAACACTGAATCAGGCGGATAATCTTGTTTACGCGACTGAAAAGTCTTTGAAAGATTATGGTGAAAAAGTAAGCGCTCAGGAAAAGGAAGACATCCAGAAAAAAGTTGATGAGCTTAAAAAGTTGCTTCAGGAAAAAGCGGATGTTTCTAAAATTAAAACAGTTATGGATGAACTGGGCAAAGCGTCTCATAAATTAGCCGAAGAGATTTACAAAGACGCGCAGGCTAAAGCTCAGGCACAACAGCAACAGCAGGCGAAGCCTGGAGAAAATCAAGGCGGTCAATCCGCGGACAGCACAGACAAAAAAGAAGACATTGTCGACGCGGATTATAAAGTGGAAGACGAGGATAAGAAATAAACAGGATTTAGTTGATGGTGCATAGTGAATGGTAAGAGTTATTTAGTGTTTAATGCAGGGTACGTTTTTTAGATTTTCATTGATTTTCTTTCACGAAGAGGGGTTAGTGGAGATTTTAGAAATTCTGTTGCAAATGACTATTCACCATTAAACTATTCACTGTTTTAGGTTAAACGTTAATTATGACTAAAAGAGATTATTACGAAATATTAGGTTTGCAAAAAGGGGTCTCTAAGGATGAGATAAAGAAAGCCTATCGCGGTTTGGCTTTAAAATATCATCCGGACAGAGTTCCCGCCGACCAGAAAAAAGAAGCTGAAGAAAGATTTAAAGAGATTTCTGAGTCTTACGCGGTTTTGGCGGACGACCAAAAACGCGCTCAGTATGACCAGTTTGGTCACGCTGGGATAGATTCACGTTATTCTTCCGAAGATATATTCCGTGGAGCTGATTTTTCCAATATTTTCGAAGACCTTGGTTTTGGCGGCAGTATATTTGAAGATATTTTCGGAGGTTTTGGTCTTTTTGGCGGCGGTCAAGGCAGGCGTGGTCCTAAAAGAGGTTCTGATTTACAATACGACCTTGAAATAAGTTTTGAAGAGTCTGCTTCCGGCGCGGAGAAGGCAATTGTTGTGCCGAGGCACGAAACTTGCCCTGATTGCAAAGGTACCGGTTCTGCTAAGGGTTCTTTGATGGAAAGATGTTCTAAATGTAACGGCAGTGGTCAAATCAGAATGCAGCAGGGGTTCGGATTTATTTTTGCCCGGCCGTGTGATAAATGCAGAGGAAGCGGAGAAATAATTAAAAACCCCTGTTCTAAATGTAATGCTTCGGGCAGAGTGGCAGTTGAACGTAAAATCAAAGTAAAGATACCCGCTGGTGTAGAAACCGGTTCGCGTCTTAGAATGAGCCAGGAGGGAGAAGCCGGTATAAAAGGCGGGCCGCGTGGAGATTTATATATTGCTATTTACGTAAAGCCGCATGAAATTTTTGGCAGGCAGGATAATGATATAACTTGTGAAGTGCCGGTAAGTTTTGTATTGGCGTCACTGGGTGGAGAAACAGCTGTTCCGACGATTACCGGACAGGTAAAAATGAAAATTCCTGCCGGAACGCAAAGCGGTAAAATTTTTCGCCTTAAAAGCAAAGGTATAAAAGATTTATTCGGCAGGGGGCAGGGAGACCAGTTGGTAAGAATTATCGTAGAAACACCCACGCATCTTAATGCCGCGCAAAAAAAACTGCTTCAGGACTTCGCGGCGGTGAGCGGCGAAGATGTAAATCCGATTTCAAAGTCTTTTATGGATAAAGTCAAAAAAATTTGGGGCGGATAACGTCAGTATAAAACACAGAGTTTTCCTCTATGCTCTGTGCTAATTAGGGAGGTTAATAATACAATGCCTACTTATGAATATGAATGTAATAGCTGTTCTCATCATTTTGATGTGTTTCAGAGCATGAAGGCCGAGCATGTTAAAAATTGCCCGAAATGTAACGGTAGTGTCCGGCGTCTTATCAGTCCGGGAGCGGGTTTTATTTTCAAAGGCCCTGGGTTTTACGCTACGGATTATAAAAAATCTTCCAGAAAGAAAACCGGTGAATGCGGTGGGTCTTGCTGTTCTTCAGACTGTCCTAAAAAAAATGGTGAGTAATATTTGTCGTAAAACTAAAGAAAATATTTTGGCGTGGCTGCCCGCGATTATATGGGCGGGGGGTATTTTTTACGCCTCAAGCCTTTCGCTCGTTTTGAAGCCGCAGGCTAAAATTCTTTTTGCCGATAAAATTATACATTTTTTTATTTATCTGCCTTTGGGGTTTTTTGTAGCGAGAGCTTTATGGTTAAGTGATAAAAAAGTTCTAAGGAAAAATTTAATCGTTTTAACTGTATTGATTTGTTTTTTGTATGGTTTTTCCGATGAAATACATCAATTGTTTGTGCCTTGCCGCCAATTTTCTTTATGGGACGCTTTCTCTGACATATTGGGATCGTTGGCAGGGATAATTATTTTCAAAAAAATTAGAACCTAATGTACACCTCGGGGGTGTACGCCGGGTAGTGTCAAAAATTTTATGCTATGAAAAATATATAAGAAGGGAATAATTAAAATGTCTAATATAAAAGCTTTTCAGGGATATTATTATAATCAGGAAAAGATAGGGAATTTAAGTGATGTAGTCGCCCCTCCTTATGATGTTATTACCCCGTCTCAAAGGGATGGTTTTTATGAGAAAAGTCCTTTTAACGTCATACGTTTAATTCTCGGTAAAGAAGAGCCTCAGGATAACGATATTTCGAATAAATACAGCCGCGCGGATAAATGTCTGAAAAACTGGATTGCCGAAGCTGTTTTAAAAAAAGATGATCAGCCTGCTTTATATTTGCTTGAGCAGGAATTTTATTATAATAATAAAAAATACCTGAGAACGGGATTTTTTAGTTTGGTGGAATTAGTTGAGTTTGGTAAGGGTGAAATCTATCCGCATGAAGAAACTCTAAATGCCCCCAAAGTGGATCGCATGAAACTTCTTGAAGCGGCACAGGCTAATTTCAGCTCTGTTTTTTCTTTTTATATAGACCCTAAAAAAACAGTCGAAAATATTTTTGATAAAGTAAGACAACAGCCTCCTTTCCTTCAGGCCAGAGGCACGGATAACGTCGAAAACAGGCTTTGGAAATTAACGGATAGGGATCAAATCTCTAAAATTGCTCATCTGATAAAAAATACACCTGTTTTTATTGCCGACGGTCATCATAGATATGAAACCGCTTTAAATTATAAAAAAAAGCACGCCGGAGAAACTAAAAATGAAAACGCGGATTTTACTTTAATGTATTTTTCAAATACCGAGCAGGACGGTATGTTGATACTGCCTACTTACCGCGCGATAAAAAAATGTGAAGTGAAAAACACCGCGGAATTCAAAGCGAAAACCGAAAAATATTTCGATAGTCGGGAAATTAATAATTTAGAAGAACTTCTTAATGTGATAGACTCGGAGAGTAAAGAGAAGAAATTTGGTTTATTTTTAGAGGATAAGTTTTATCTTTTAACATTAAAGGATAAAAAAGAGGATGCTGAGATTTTAAAATTATTTTCCGATGAGACGAAATCAGTTGCCTATAAAGAATTAGACGTGCGGATACTGGATGAGTTTTTAATTAAGAAAATATTGGGCGTCAAGATAGAAGAGGGCGTGGATTTTATTAAAGATGCCGTTGACGCTGTTGACGCGGTCAAAAAAGGTTCCGCGCGGATGGCTTTATTTCTCAAAGCTACGCGAATTTCTCAAATTAAAGAAGTCGCGCTTGCCGGTGAGCGGATGCCGAAAAAATCCACCTATTTTTATCCCAAATTATTGTCGGGAATTATAATAAATAAACTCTGAACAGCTCTTGATTTTTTATGTACGCGTGGTATAGTTGAATTAGGGAAAGGGAATATAGAAGCACGCCTTAGGCCCAAGTATCGTAAAGGTGCTAAAAAGCGCGTATAAGAGGGTTACCTCTAAAAAATTCAGGCGCTTGGATGCATGAAATTAAGATACTGCCGGTCACTCAGGATTGACCGGGGGCTTGAGCTTAAGACGTGCATTTTTTTGTGCTAAAATGCCTGAATTACCGGAAGTCGAAAACGTAAAAAAAAGTCTTAAAAATTCGATAATAAACAATAAAATAACACAAGTCGATGTTCTAACTCCCAAGATAGTCCGTTCCAATCCTTCTATTTTTAAAAAAAATCTAACAAACGTTTCAGTTGTTGAAATTGCCAGAAAAGGTAAAAATCTTATTATGGCGCTTTCGAATTCTTATTATTTAATCGTCCATCTGGGTATGTCCGGTCATATTTTACTGCAAAAACATATCCCTGTTAATGATAAACACGCCCATCTGATTATTAAGTTTCTAAATCCTCCTCTTTTTTTGATTTATCGTGATATTCGTAAATTCGGGTATTTAAAAGTTCTTTCGGGAAAAGAAGTCGTGTCTTTTCTTGATAAAATAGGGATTGATGCCTTAAAGGTTACGCCGGAAGAGTTTAAAAAAATTATTCATGGCCATAAAAGAAAAATAAAGCCGCTTTTGCTTGACCAGCGCTTAATCTCGGGTATAGGTAATATTTATTGTGATGAGGCGCTGTTTGACGCTAAAATTCATCCCGAAAGAAATTCTTTTAGTCTAAGCGAAAAAGAGATAAAAAAACTTTATGGAAGCATCGCGAAAATATTGAAAGAGGCCGTTAAAAAAGGCGGTTCGTCAGTAAGCGATTATGTAATGCCGAACGCGCGCAAAGGGGATTTTCAGAGTTACCATAAAGTTTACCGGCGCAAGGGTAAAAAATGTCCGCGCTGTGGTACACATATAAAACGAATTGAAGTTGCTCAGAGGGGGACTTATATTTGTCCGTCTTGCCAAAGTTAGATGAAATGGATGATGTTACCACTTACGAAGTGGTAACGGAGTTTTTTATTGTATTAGAGGATTAGGATTTTTTGGCTATATGAATTCAGGTAATTTTTGTATTTTGGGAATATTTTAGAAGAATTTAAGGCAGTTTGCGCTTCTTTGATGAGTTTTTGTGTTTCTCTAAAGGCAAAGTCCAATGTACCCGATGCTTTTATTATTTCGCGCGTTTTTAATAAATCCTTTTGCACTACTTTCTTTTTGGAAAAAATCTTTTCTATGATTTCTTTATTTTTCTTATCCGAATTATTGTAAGCATGCCAGATAAGAATAGTTTTTTTTGCCTCCTGCAGGTCCGTAAGAGATGATTTTCCGGTTTCTTTTTCTTCGCTAAACATTCCCAAAATGTCGTCTTTTATCTGAAACGCGCGTCCGAGCGATAATCCGTATTTGAATAATTTTGTAACTTCGCTTTGTTTTGCCCCCGCGAGTATGGCGCCGGTAGCAAGGGGGGAAGCAAAGGTATAATAAGCGGTTTTAAAATCATATACTTTATAGATGTCTTTTTGGGTAATCTTTTTTATGTCGTTTAAACCGTTCAGTAATTCGATTAATTCTCCGCTTCCGGTATGGATAGCCGCTTCGATAAATTTTTTAAGCGCTTTTTCTTTTCTCTGCATGTTTTCATCTATAGCAAGAAAGGCGTGTATCGATAAAGCGTATATTATATCTCCCATTATCAGGCTTAAATCCTCCCCGCTGAATTTGATGTTTTTGTATCCGCGCAGATAGTCGTTCATCATTTTGTGCAGAGAGGGTTTGCCTCTTCTGGTGTCGGATTTGTCTATGATGTCATCGTGTATTAACATGAAATCATGAAGCAGTTCCAATGCTAAGGCTGTCGTATAAAGTCCGCGGGCAGGCTTTTTTTTGAACCCCATGTAACCAATAATCAAAAGTATAGGCCGCACTCTTTTACCTTTCCTGAGAGCGAAATCTTTTATGCTTTTGAAAAGCAGGGGAGAGAGTTTTTTTAAAGAATATACTTTGTCTATATAATCAATAAAATTTACCAACTCTTTATCTATTTTATTTTTTATTTTACTTAACATGGTTTTATGCTACCATATAAATATATTAAATACAAATATTTATTAATAGTAAAAAGGAAAAGATGATGGAGGGGGATAGAAGTTCGCGAGGAATAAGTAATTTTGTCAGAGCTTTGAGGCTTCCTTTTATTACGGCGAGCATTTTGCCTTTTATAGCGGGTTCCTTCGCGGCAAAAGGAAATTTTAGAGTGGTAAATTTCTTTTTGGGGGCGGGGGCGGCAGCTTTGACGCATCTGGGAGCTAATTTGCTGAATGATTATGCTGATTCGCGTTCCGGAGCGGATTGGCATGATAAAAAATTTTACGGTTTTTTCGGCGGCTCCAAACTTATTCAGGAGGGGGTTTTCCCCGAGAGATTCTATTTGAATACAGCGGTTTTATGTTTTTCCTCAGCTTTTATCTGTATTTCTACGCTTTTTTTTATTTTACGTAACTCGGCTATTATCGGGTTTTATTTTTTGATATTATTTTTAGGCGTTTGTTACTCGGTCAAGCCGCTGCAGTTTTCGTATAAGAAATTGGGAGAATTAATAATCTTTTTATTATTCGGGCCTGTTCCGGTAATGGGCGGATATTTTATTCAAACCGGTGTTTTTCCTGCCGTAAAACCATTTCTCCTTTCAGTGCCCTTTGGGCTGCTGACCGCGGCTATTTTATTTGCCAATGAAATTCCTGATTATGAATATGATGAAAAGAGCAGTAAACGTAATTTAGTGTCGCTTCTTGGGCCGGAAAAATCCTATATTTTATATATGGCGTTGGTGATAAGCGCGTTTGTTTTTATAATAATAAATATTAGGGAGGGTTATTTAAGCGCCTGGGCGTATTTTTCTTTCCTTTTTCTTACACCGGCTTTTAAAGCGGCGGCTATTCTAAAAAAGAGTTGTTTTAACCGTGAAGAAATGATAAAATCTTCTCAGCTTACTATTTTGACGCAAACAATGGCAGGTATTATGTTAATTATCGGCATAGTGTTATGAAAAGAGTGATAATTATCGGATGCGGTTTCGCGGGTGCCGGCGCGGTTCGGAAATTTTCCCGTTACCGGCAAAAAGCGGAAGTCATTGTATTCGACAGAAAACGGCATTTTGATTTTTTGCCTATGTTGCCGGATGTAATAGGTAGGAAAATTAACCCGGAATATTTATCATGTTCCATTGAAAAGTTGAGCAGTAAAGTCTCTTTTAATTTTATAAATGCCGAAGTAACTTCGCTGAATATAGAGAAAAACAGGCTGATTAGTTCTGCCGGGGATTTTGATTATGATTATCTGATTATAGCTACCGGTTCACAAACCAATTTTTACGGTAATAAGGAAATCGAAAAATACGCTTATAAACTCGACAATGTTGAAGATACGCTTAAAATATCGGCCGCTTTGAAAAAGGATGTGTTCGATAATTATGTGATTTGTGGCGGCGGGTATACGGGGGTAGAAGCGGCAGCGAATTTGCGGCTTTATCTGAATAAAAATCGAAAGACAGGTCGTATAATCATTGTCGAAAGAGCTTCTTCGATTTTAGGACCATTGCCTCAATGGATGAAGGCCTATACTTTTAATAATCTCAGGAAGCTCGAGATAGAAATTTTAACCGGTGTTACCGTAGAAAAATGTGAAGAGAAAGAAATATATATGTCAGGTTCGAATGTATTTAATAATGCCATGCTTATCTGGTGTGCCGGTGTAAAAGTTCCCGATTTTATTCAGAGTATAGAAGCGGAAAAAAATCCGCAGGGCAGATTAAAAACCGATGAGTATTTAAGAGTCAGGAATAATGTTTTCGCAGCGGGAGACGCGGCTTTTTTTCCGTATAAGAATAGTTTCTTAAGAATGGCGGTGCAATTTTCCATAGCGCAGGCCCAGACAGCTGCCTGCAATGTACTCAATGATATGGAGGGGAGAAGCTTAAGAAAATATAAACCAGTGGATTTGGGGTATATTATTCCTATGGCAAATAACAAATCCTGCGGTAGAGTCGTTGGAATTAATTTTAAGGGAATACCGGCTACTTTCTTGCATTATTTTATGTGTATTTACCGCAGTTACGGTTTGAAGAATAAAATGGGAATATTGAGAAATCTTATAAAACATCAAACTGTAAATTTAAAAACTGACTACTGATAACTGTATTTAGGGGGGGGGAATAATTATGAAAGATTGGGCGGCTTTATTTTTGAGATTAGGGGCAGGGGCCATATTTGTTGTTCATGGCCTGCAAAAAATGTTTGGCTTTTTCGGAGGTCAGGGAATACAGGGATTCTCGGAAATGCTTACGAATTTGGGTTTTACTAATCCTCTTATGTGGGCTCATATCGCCGCGTATGTTGAAATTGTAGGCGGATTATTTTTAATTTTTGGGATTTTCGTTAGAACGTCTTCGTTTTTGTTATTTATTTTGCTTATCGTCGCGGCTGTAAAAGTGCATTTGCCTAACGGGTTTTTTATTTCAAACGGCGGCGTTGAGTATGTTCTTACTTTAGGCTGTATGGTGATAGCCTTGATTACGATGGGCGGAGGAAAAATAGCTTTGATGAGGAAAGGATAAATTATAAAATAGCGTAGGGACGCCGTTTGTCCGCGCACGTTAATATAATTATTTTTTATACGCTATCCGCTATATGCTAAGTTAAGGAGGTTAAAACATGAAAGAGTTTTTAGTAGGTTTGATATTTTTGATATTAGTATCGATTTTCGCGGGAATAGGATTTTTCCTTTTTCCGTTTCTTTTTCTTTTGGTGTTTTTCTTAAGAGTCATATTTATAATTGCTTTTTTAATGCTTGTCGTTTGGCTTTTGGGAAAACTTATTGTTTTGATTTGGGAAAAGCTAAAATAGTTTCTGCTGAAAAAGGATGGTTATATCGGTATCTGTCTACTTTAGGCGGATGTTGTATTTCGTTTGCCTGAGACGGGTGTCTGCAAGCAGTGTGGTGCAAATTTTATTGAAGGGGATTTTTCAATGGAAAATAGAGTCAATGAAACGTTATACGATGTAATTATTATCGGCGGTGGTCCTGCGGGTTTGACTGCTTCTATTTATACTTCAAGAGCAGGGATAGATACGCTTCTTCTTGAAAGCGCTTCTTTGCCCAGTCAGGCGGCTTTGACCGAAACAATCGAAAATTATCCGGGGTTCCCGAATGGAATAGAAGGATATAAATTGATTGAGGATTTCAAAAAACAAAGTAAAATTTTTGGAACTGAATTTGTGCCGGAAGAAGCCGAAAGTATTCAGGAAAATAAAGAAGGTCCTGAAGAAGGGTATAATGTGATAACGAAAGAAGGCACGGTTTATAAAGCCTTGAGTGTAATTATAGCCACAGGCGCGGTTCCGAAACAGTTGGGTGTAAAAGGGGAAAAGGAATTTTACGGCAGGGGTGTTTCATATTGCGCTACCTGTGACGCGCACTTTTATAAAAATAAACATATAATGGTGGTAGGAGGCGGAGACGCTGCTGTGGAAGAGGCTTTATTTTTAACTAAGTTCGGCAGTAAAGTAACCGTTATACACCGCCGTCAGAGACTCCGCGCGGCAAAAATTTTACGGGAAAGAGTATCAGCTAATAAAAAAATAGAAATAATCTGGAATTCACAGGTTGTTGAACTTTTGGGAGATAAAAAAATCCGCGCGGCAAAAATTAAAAACGTAAAAACGCAGGAGGAAACCGAAATTCAATGCGATGGAGTATTTGTTTTTATAGGCTATAAGCCTAATACGGATTTTCTAAAAGGTTTTATTAATTTGAATGAAAAGGGGCATATTGTTACCGGAGAAAATATGCAAATCGAGAAAGTGGGGATTTTTGCCTGCGGGGATTGCCGCAGTAAAATGATGTTTCAGGTAATTACCGCCTGCGGAGACGGGGCGACAGCGGCATTTTCATGTCAGAAATATGTCGAAAAATTAAAAGGAATGGTTTACGATTAAAGGAGGAAAAATTATGCCGATGCATTTGACTGACGAAAATTTTGAAGAAGAGGTGATGAAAACCGATGTTCCTGTTTTGGTAGATTTCTGGGCGGAGTGGTGTATGCCCTGCAAGATGATTGCGCCGCTACTCAAAGAAATAGCAGAGGAATATCGCGGGAAAATTAAAGTATGCAAAGTTAACGTAGAGGAGGCGCCGGTGACTTCCGCTGAGCATAATGTGATGAGTATACCTACTTTAATCATTTTTAAAGACGGCGAAGAAAAACAGAAAACGGTAGGAGCTGTTTCCAAAGAAAAAATTATTTCTATGTTTAAATCATATCTCGGATAAGATAAACTCTTCGACTTATTCCCTGCTTGAAAGCTGTGGTATTCGCTTAGGGTAAAACAAGGAAGGCCTCAAAATGTATAGAAAAGTGTTGTTTATTTTTTTGATTTTAACGCTTGCCTTACCGCTTTCGGGATGCGCGGGATTAAGCGGGACGTTAAAAGATAAATTCGTAAGGAAAAAAAAAGAAGAAGACGTTGCGCAAAAGTTTATCCGCACTGAAGAGGCAGGTTATCCTAACGAAGTGAAATATAAAATGCATTTCGTTTATTGGGACGCGTGGATGACCGAACTTGTGAATCATCTCGGTGAAAACCGTAAAAAAGATATGGGTAACTGCATGAGGGCGCTTGAAGATATGCGAAAAATGGAAGAGCTCTTGAAGGAAGAGAAAGCAAAAGAGCTTGAAGTTTACGTATCCGAATTGACACAAATTAAAGAAGATGTGGTTAATGGAAAAGTTACTTCCGACATAGATAAAAAAATAGCGAAGCGCGAATTAAATAATTTATGGATGGATACAAAACGTGAATTCGCCTTATATAAACTTGGGAAAGAATGGATAAAACCGGATACGAATTAAAAGAATTCAGATTGCCCTGTAATGTCGTTTACGGGCTTAAATCTATAAATTTGCTGGCGGAATACGCGCGTGATTTTGGAAAAACGGCTCTTTTGGTGACGGGCCGCGCGGCAATGAAAAAAATTGGAATAACCGCAAAAATAGTTAAACAGCTTTCTAAAGAAAATATAAAAGCGGTTATTTTTGATAAGATCGAAGAAGACCCGTCTCTTGAGACGGTTGATAACGGTATTGCCTTTGCTAAAAAAGAAAAAGCGGATTTCGTTATCGGGCTTGGAGGCGGAAGCGCTTTGGACGCGGCAAAAGCCATAGCCGGTATTTTTAACGAGAATTGTTCTGTAAGAGAATTCGCGGTTAACGATAAGCCCATAACCCGAAAAGGCCTTAAATTTATTGCCTGTCCCACCACCAGTGGAAGTGGAACCGAAGTTACTAAAAACGCCGTTTTAACCATACCTGAAATTCCGGCGAAGAAAAGCATAAGACATTCTTATTTAATGCCGGATTTGGCTATTGTTGACGCTGAGTTGACGGTTTCTTTATCTAAAGAATATACCGCCGCCTGCGGGATGGACGCGCTTACTCACGCTGTGGAAGCTTATACTTCAATCAATAGTTTTGCAATTACCGATACCCTTGCTTTAAAAGCCGTTTCGCTTATCGCTGATAATCTGTTAAAAGCGTTCGAAGAACCGGAAAATATGGCGGCGAGAGAAAATATGGCGTTGGCAAGTAATTTCGCGGGAATGGCGTTTTCAAACGCGGGATTGGGAGCCGCGCACGCGCTGGCGCATCCTATAGGGGTCTATTACAAAATTCCGCACGGTACGGCAAACGCGGTTTTACTTATCGCGGTAATGAAGTTCAATTTATTTTCAAGAGAAAGCAGATTTTTAGAAATAGCAAAGGCTTTTTCTAAAGATAAAAAAGCAAAAAGCGGCGAAGAAGCAATTAAGAAAATAGAAGAATTGAAGAAAAAACTTAATTTGAATATTGGCTTAAAAGAGCTGGGAATTACGAAGAAAGATTTTCCGGTTTTAGCACGGGGCATAAAATATTCAGCATCGGTAAAATCCAATCCGGTGCCTTGTGGCGAGAAAGAATTGATACGAATTCTGGATATGGCGTATTAGACCCGCAGGCAGGCCATGCCTACGGCCATGCCTACGGCCATGCCTACGGCCATGCCTACGGCCATGCCTACGGCCATGCCTACGGCAGGCAGGCAGGCAGGCAGGCAGGCAGGAAAGAAAGACTAAAAAGTGAATAGTGAATAGTGAATAGTGAACGGTGGACTGTAGATTATTAAGGGTAGATGGGAGATAAATAATTAGCGTAGAGCGTATGGCGTTTAGAGCCTGCCTCGTTTTTATACGGGGGTGAGGCGATTAACTAATTTCATTGTTTCCTCTCTCTCTTTAGGGAAGAGGGTTGGGCCTGTCCCGCCGTAATGCGGGAGTGAGGCGATTAACTAATTTCATTATTCCCCCTCTCCCTTTATGGGAGAGGGTTGGGGTGAGGGTACTAATTGATTATGGATAAAGATTATATAATAGAAAAAATAGTCGTCGGGCCGGTATTTACAAATTGTTATTTATTTGCCTGCGCAATTACGAAAGCCTGCGCGGTAATAGACCCCGGCGCCGATTCGGATTTAATAAAAAAGCGCGTAGTTGATTTAAAATTAAAGCCGGAGTGCGTAATTATTACTCACGGACATTTCGACCATATAGGTGCTGTAGCGGATTTCAAACTGCCGGTTTATGCCGGTGTCCAAGACGCGGAGTGTTTTTCAAATACGCGAAAAAGTCTTTCTTTTCTTATCGGAGAAGACCGGATTTTCGATAAGCCGGATAGATTATTAAAAGAAAAAGATGTTATAAGTGTCGGCAATTGCGTTTTAGAAGTAATAGAGGTGCCGGGGCATACGGCAGGAAGCATCTGTCTTTTAGGTAAAGATATTTTATTTTCGGGAGACGCTCTTTTCGCGGACAGTATCGGCAGGACGGATTTTCCCGGCGGCAATCATAACTTATTAGTCAAAATGATTAAAGAAAAATTGTTTTGTCTTGATGATTCGATAAAAGTTTATCCAGGGCATGGAGCGAACACCACCATAGGAAAAGAAAAAAGGAGTAATCCTTTTATTGAATAATTTAATAGAAGATTTTTTGAATTATCTTTCGGTAGAGCGGGGATTGTCCGGAAATACAATTTATAACTATCGCTTCGATTTGGATAAGTTTTTTGACTATTTAAACAAGATAAAAAAAACAGATATAAACGGCGTTAATAAAGAAATTATTTCTGCTCTTCCGATGTATCTTAAAGGCAGGAAATTATCTGTGCCGTCCATAGCCAGGAATTTAATTGCCGTTAAGACTTTTTTTAAATATCTTATTAATGAAAAGATTATACAAAACGATATCACCGCGTTTTTTGAGTCTCCAAAATTATGGAAAAAACTACCGGATACGTTAAATGTCGAAGAAATAGAAAAAATTATTTCAAAGCCGCATTTAAAAACTTCGCATAGCATAAGAGACAAGGCTATTTTGGAGATTCTTTACGGGACAGGCATGAGAGTGTCGGAGGTCTCCGGTCTTAAAACCGAAAACGTTAATTTCGATGTTGGTTTTTTAAAATGTAAAGGCAAGGGAGAGAAAGAAAGAATTGTTCCCTTTGGCGGCAAAGCGAAAATTGCTATGGAGCGTTATTTAAAAAGGGCGCGACCTGAGTTTATTTCGAAGAAAAAGAACGTGCC
This sequence comes from Candidatus Omnitrophota bacterium, assembly GCA_043822625.1. Taxonomy (GTDB): domain Bacteria; phylum Omnitrophota; class Gorgyraeia; order DAOVKU01; family DAOVKU01; genus JBDRBQ01. Next base: position 21,689 of record JBDRBQ010000001.1, read on the forward strand.
GGAAATGTTCTTATCCCGGCTTGGAAGACCTTTATCGAGAGTTTCTATCTGGAAAATGGTAAAATTTTACGCCAAAGAAGCAAGGATAAGAAAAAAAATAACGCCTCATACTTTCAGACATTCATTCGCCAGTCATATGCTTGAAAGAGGCGCGGATTTAAGAATAGTGCAGGAACTTTTAGGTCATGTTGATATTTCCACTACGCAGATTTATACTCACATAAATAAAGACAGGCTTAGAAGCATTCATCAAAAATTTCATCCGCGACCGTGAGACAATAGAAGTAATGCCGTATGGTTCAGGCTTGCCTGCCGTAGGTATGGCCTGCCGGAACCCTTAAAAAAACGTAAAAAAAGGCCAGATAAATGGATTTAATTGTAACTCATACCGGCGGGGATTTTGATTCGTTAGCCTCTTTAGTGGCGGCTAAAAAACTTTATCCTGACGCCCGTTTATTATTTCCGGGTTCACAGGAAAAGAATGTCAGGGAATTCATTTCTTTATGTAAAAATTTAGTCAAAATAGAAACTGAAAAAGACATTATATGGGAAAACGTAACCAGATTGATAATAGTTGATACTCGTCTTAAAAACCGTATAGGAGGGGCATCTGAATTAATCGGTAAACCCGGAATTAAAGTTCATATTTTCGATCACCACCCCGAAACCCAGCAGGACATCAAAGGTGATTTGGAAATTTACAGAAAAACAGGTGCTACGGTTACTATATTGCTTGATTTGATAAAAAAGAAAAAAATAAAAATAACCCCCATTGAAGCGACTATTATGGCTCTGGGTATTTATGAAGATACCGGTTCTTTGACATTTAGAACTACCACGAGAGAGGACGTTGACGCGGTAAGTTTTTTAATGTCCGCGGGAGCGGATTTGGCGGTGGTTTCGTCTTACCTGACGAGGGAATTGTCGGATGACGAAATTTCGGTTTTGGTAAAATTAATTCAGGCTACCGAAAGTCATTTGATTAACGGTATAAAGATAGCTATTTCCACCATAGAAGCGGATCACTATTTGGGTGATTTATCGGCGTTGATTCACAAACTGATAGACATAGAAAGTTTCAACGTGTTTTTCATTATGGCGAAGATAGAAAACAAAATTCACATAGTCGCTCGTTCCCGGCTCGAAGCGGTAAATGTCGATAAAATTATGCGTAAATTCGGCGGCGGAGGGCATTCGACGGCGGCTTCGGCGGTTGTCAAAGAATTTTCTCTCACCGCGGCAAAAGAAAGTTTGATTGGGTATTTAAAAAAAGAGATAAAACCTACGCTAACCGCTAAAGACATTATGAGTTCTCCTGTTAAAACCGTAACACCGGAACATATTATAGATGACGTCAGGAAAACCATGATTCGCTATAAAATAGGCGGCATGCCTGTTTTAACAAAAGGTAAATTGACGGGCATAATTACCCGCAGTGATGTTGATAAAGCTATATATCATGATTTCGGACATTCTCGCGTGAAAGGTTATATGTCCACGAATTTAATAACCGCCCGTTCCAATACCCCTATTTATGAACTGCAAAGAATTATTTTCGAGGAAAATATCGGCAGAGTACCGATAGTGCTAAAAGGAAAACTGACCGGTATTGTAAGCCGCACAGACTTACTGCGCACGGTACACGAAGAACTTATGACCTCTCTTAAAAAACATGAAGTTAAGGAAAAGAGAAATGAAAAAATATTATTCGAAGAAAATATCGCCCATATTTTAAAAACGCGGCTTCCCGCGGAAGTTTTTGAAATCCTGATACTAATCAGCGAAGAGGCTTATAAAAATAAGACACGTGTATATCTTGTAGGAGGGGTTGTAAGGGATTTGCTTTTAAATGTGAGAAATTACGATATAGACATAGTAGTCGAAGGCAGTGGTATCGAATTCGCCGGGATTTTGTCGAATAAACTCGGCGGTAAAGTGGTAGCGCATACGCGTTTTAAAACGGCTATTTTGTTTACTACTTGGCCGGGAAACAATATTAAAGATAAAGTGTTAAGGATAGATATTGCCACCGCGCGCACAGAATATTATGAATTTCCCGCCGCGTTGCCGCGGGTGGAATTATCGACTTTGAAAAATGATTTGTACCGTCGTGATTTTACCATTAACGCCATGGCCGTTTCTTTAAATAAAGATAATTTTGGCACATTGATAGATTTTTTCGGGGGCAGAAAAGACCTTTTAGCCGGAAAAATAAAGGTTTTGCATAATTTGAGTTTTGTGGAAGATCCCACCCGAATATTCAGGGCAGTTCGCTTCGAACAGCGCTATGACTTTAAAATAGACAGTCATGCAGAACATTTGATTAAAACCGCCGTTAGTATGGACATGATAGGAAAGGTAGCCGGAGAGCGTCTGAGAGAAGAAATAGTATATATTTTAAACGAAGAAGAACCGCTTAAGGGTATAAAAAGGATGGCGGGCCTGCATGAATTAAGATTCATACATCCTAAAATAAAATGGTCTGCCTTGCTGGAAAAAAATTTAAAAGAGACAAAGCGGGCAATCGAATGGTTTAATAAAAGAATAGGAAAGAAAATAGACATCTGGCTGGTTTATTTTATGGTTATGCTCGGTGGTTTAACAAATAAAGAATTGCTTTTAGTCGTTCGGAAATTTATGCTTAGTAATTCGCATAAACAAAAAATTTTGTCGGTTAAGAAAAATTTAAATAAAGCCGTCAATATGTTAAAAGTGCCGGGTCTTAAGCCCAGCCGCGTTTATGAAATTCTCAGAGGCAAAAGTTTCGAAGAGATAATTCTTATTGTGTCTCGCGCCGGTGCTTCGACTGTGCTCACCAAAAGTTTCGCGCTCGTGAAAAAACGTGTCGAAGATTACGTCAAAATTTATTCCGAAGTAAAACCCTGCATAGGAGGAGGGGATTTGGAAAAAATGGGGGTAACTCCCTCCCCAAAACTTGGTAAAATTTTAAATGCCTTGCGCGAAGCAAAGTTAAACGGCCTTTTGAAAACACGAGAAGACGAAATGAATTTCTGCGAAAGAATTATCGAAAAAGCTAAAAAATGAAGGCGGGACATTTGGTAATCTATGATTACTAAATAGAAATTATATAAAAGGAGCGAAATAACATGAGAATAGAAAGAGTCGAAGCTTTGATAAAACACGCGATATCAAATATTCTACTGCAAGATATTTCCGACCCGAGAATAGGTTTTGTTACCATCACCAGAGTAGATGCTTCCAAAGACCTTAAAATCGCTAAAGTTTATTACAGTATATTCGGTTCGGATGAAGAAAAAAAGCAGACGAAAAAAGGGCTGGAAAGCGCGACCAGTCACATGAGAAAAATAATCGGCGCTCAGTTGAAACTTAAATTTACCCCGGAGATACGTTTTTTTATAGATGATTCTCCTTCTAAGGCGTTTGAGATAGAACGTTTACTGGATGATATAACGAAAGGGGATAAGGAAGAATGAGCTTAGCTAAGATAAAAGAGGCACTGGAGAAATACAATAAGTTTCTGATTGTTGCGCATAAAAAACCGGAAGGTGATGCCATTGGTTCGATGATGGGGATGTATCTTTTATTAAAGAAATTAAATAAGGAAGCGGTCATGGCAAACGCGGATGTTTTCCCTGATAATCTTGACTGCATAAAATTCGCCGAAATTAAACAGCTGAATGAAATAAATAAGTTTGGATATGAAGCGGTTATTGTATTGGACTGCGCGGACGAAAACAGAACCGGAAGCATTAAATCACTTCTAAAGGGAAAGCCGGTGATAAATATAGACCACCATATAAGCAATACTAAATTCGCGGATATAAACTGGATAGACGGGCAAACCTCTTCGGTTGCCGAAATGCTGTATCATCTGTTTAAAAAAATGCAGGTTCCTTTCGATATTAAATCCGCCTTGTCTTTATATGTGGGTATAATGACTGATACAGGTTCTTTTAAGTTTTCTAATACTTCCCCGCAAACGCTTAAAATATGCGCGGAACTGCTTGAATTCGGCATTAAATCCGAAGAAGTATATAATTCAATTTATAATCGCCGCTCAGTCGAAGTTATGCGTCTTCTGGGACTTTCCCTCGCCGATTTAAAAACCGATAAAAGCCGCAGGATATGCTGGATTAGCGTAACACCTCAGATATTGAAAAAAACAGGTGTTAAAATAAGCGAATGCGATGACTTTATAGATTTTGTAAAAATGGTAAAAACCGCGGAAGTAGCCGCCATTTTTTATTATTTAAATAAAGACAAAACCAAAATCAGTTTAAGGTCTAAAGGCAAAATAGATGTAAACGAGATTGCCTTTTTCTTCGGAGGCGGCGGGCATAAACTCGCCAGCGGCGCAGAAATAAACGCGTCTTTAGAGAAGAGCGAAAAGATGGTAATAGAAAGAATAGAAGAAGAAATAAATAAGGAGCTTTTATAGTTTATAGAGTTATAGAGGGAGTACAAAGATGTTTTTTTAATGCATTATAATAACTCAATAAACACAAATAACCCATATTATGAATGGTATAATTCTAGTAGATAAGCCAAAAGGATTTACTTCTTTTGACGCGGTTAATTTTATAAAAAAAAGGTTCAGTTTGGCTAAAGTAGGTCATGCAGGCACTTTAGACCCTCTGGCTACGGGGCTATTGGTGATTTTAATAGGCAAAGCTACCAAACTTGCCGAGACTTTTCTCTGCGATTCTAAAATTTACTCGACAGTCATGACTCTTGGAATAAAGACGGATACTTTCGATGTGACCGGTAAAATTACCGCTAAGAGTGAAGAAATTCCTTCTGTTGAAAAAATAATTGAAACGCTGAAAAATTTCGAAGGAGATATAGAACAAGTCCCGCCTGTTTTTTCCGCCATTCAGTATAAAGGCCAAAGGTTGTATAAATTAGCCCGCAAAGGTACAGCGGTTGTGCCAGAAAAGAGAAAAGTATTTATTTATTACATAAAAAAAATAAAATTTTTACCCGCGTCCGCTTCGGATGATTATTCACCGGAGAATTTAAGAATATTAAAATACGACCCAGATACCGTGGAAATGGTGCGTCGACTGCCACAGGTTTCTTTTGAAGTAAAGTGTTCAAAAGGAACTTATATCCGCAGTCTTTGCGAAGACGCGGGAGAGGCTTTGAATTGTCCGGCGGTTTTAAAAGAACTGCGCAGAACATCTTCAGGAGAATTCGAATTAAAAGACGCCGTAACCATAGAAAAGCTTAAAAATATGACCAACGAAGATTTAGCGGAAATTTTGATTAGCGGTTATTGAAAAATGGGATACTGTAAGATTTTTCCAAATCCGCCGTTGCAAAGGAGAATAACTTAATATTTGCCTCTTTATATAAGAGGCAAATATTATGCATGGGGGTAGGGGAGATTTTTAAAGATTCTTTCCCTGAACAGGCAATAATAAAGTAAGTATTTTCTTCCATGGAGTAAGAAGGTTGGACTTGTCCCGGGAGTGAGGCAATAACATAATTTCTTCACACTCCCTCTCCCCTTGAGGGAGAGGGCAGGGGTGAGGGGGTATAAAGTAAAAACTATCTGAAATAAAAAAAATAATACAATGAAAATCCCATATTTAAAAAACATAAAAAAATTCAAGCCCTCTGTTGTGGCCATAGGAGTTTTTGACGGCGCGCATAAAGGACACCTCGAAATTCTCAATCAAACAAAAAAAATAGCCGCCGTTCATAATCTAAAAAGCAGTGTTTTAACTTTCTATCCACACCCCTTAAGTGTTCTAAAGCCTGCTTTAGCACCGGTTTTAATTACGGATTTGGAAGAACGCCTTCATATTTTAAAAAAAACCGGCATCAAACAGACAGCGGTTGTAAAATTCGACAAAAAGTTTGCCCAAAAAAAGGCGGAAGAATTCGTAAAAAATATTCTTTTAAAAAAACTGAACGCGAAGTGGGTGGTGGTAGGAAGTGATTATCGTTTCGGCAGAGAAACACACGGGGATAAAAAGATACTCTCCGATTTGGGAGAAAAGCTGAATTTTAAAGTAACTTTTGTGGAACCGTTAAAATTTAAAGGGCATAAAATCAGCAGCAGCTTAATTAGGCAATTAATTGCTCAGGATAAGCTTGAAGACTCCGCTAAATGTCTTGGCAGATATTATTCGGTAAAAGGCAAAGTCGTAAAAGGAAGAGGCCGCGGAAAGGCGCTGGGGTTTCCCACAGCTAATCTTGATATACCGCGGGATTTTTTAATAAAGGGGGGAGTTTACGTCGGTCAGGTCATAATAGCCAAAAATCAAAAACTGCCCGCCATGATTGATGTCGGCATGAAGCCCACATTTAAAGGCAAGACCAGATTGATAGAAGTTAATATATTAGATTTCAGCGGCAAGCTCTACGGCAAAAATATAGAAGTATTTTTTATAAAAAAACTAAGAGAAGAAAAAAAATTTAAAACCCCTGCCCACCTCATCACTCAAATTCAAAAAGACCGCGAAAAAACTCTGCGAGTGCTGGAGAAAGTGGCTTGAATCATTGCTGTTTAAGGTAGCCGTCATTTTTATTAATACAGTGTGAGTTTTTTAAACCGTCATGCTGAGTTCTTTGACTACACCTAACGCAAAATCAGGGTTAGTTAAGAAATAAGTGTGTCCTCTTTTAAAAGAGCATTTGACGAATCAAGGAAAAAAATGAAAAAAGTATTTATTTTAGTTGTTTTTGGTATAGTTTTTATTTCCGGCTGTGTTTCAAGCGGTTCAACTAAAAGAAGGCTTGATTTGTTATCTGTATTCCCAAAAGATAGAATCGCCATAGCCGGTGTGCCGTTTTATTTTAATGATGGCGGAAGGTTAGTTTTGACACAACCGGATAATAATATTGCTTATTTAATTATTGCGCAGTCTGAATGGGCGCTTTTGGATAAAGGTAAAGCCGC
>JBDRBQ010000002.1:0-5142 GCA_043822625.1 Candidatus Omnitrophota bacterium
AATAAATATGTTAAAAAATGAAAATATAATTTGTGTTTCAACGATGAACTGGGATTTTTTGTGGACAAGAAAACAGCGTTTTATGAATATGTTGTCTAAAGAAGGAAATAAAGTGTTGTATGTAGAGCCGCCTTTTTACACCAAAGAAAAATCGCTTAAATCAAAGATGGGGGATTTCGCGAGAGAGGCGCGCAAAGGTTTTTTTAGCAGGCTGACGAAAGTGAATGATAATTTATATGTTTTATATCCGTCAATTCTAATTCCGGCTGGCAAACATCCTTTTATTCTTGCTTTGAATCAATTTATCTTGAGGGGGAAAATAAAAAACGCGCAACGCAAGTTAAATATGAAAAATTCGATTCTCTGGATATACGACCCTTTTAGGTATGGCTTGGCTGGGACGTTATCCGAAAAAATGTCTATTTATGATTGTGTAGACGAACACTCTGAATATCCCGGTGTGAATAAAAAATTGACTCTTAAAGTAGAGCGGGAATTAATTAGTAGAGTTGACCTTTTTATAGTAACGGCTAAAGGGTTATATGAAAGCAAAAAGAGTTTAAATAAAAATATACACGTTATATCCAATGGTGTTGATTACGCTCTTTTTTCAAAAGCACAGGATGATACGACTAAAATTCCGGAAGACATAACAAATCTTCCAAAGCCGGTAATTGGTTTTACCGGCGGTATATCCGATTGGATAGATTTGGATTTAATATATTATATAGCGAAGGAAAATCCCGCGTGGTCTATTGTAATGGTGGGGCCGGTTGATAAGCGTGCGGAAAAGAAAGTGGAAGAATTTAAAGATATGCCTAATGTGTATTTTTTAGGCAGGAAGAAATTGGAGGAGTTACCTAATTATATGAAAGGCTTTGATGTCTGCCTTAATCCTTTTCGTGTAAACGCGTTGACAGCGATGGTTAGCCCTTTGAAGGTGTTTGAATATCTGGCATCCGGCAGACCTATTGTTTCTACAGATATGCCGGAGGTTAGGCCGTTTGCGGAAGTTGTGAAGATAGCGCACGGCAAAGAGGAGTTTTTAGCGTGTATAAAAAAAGTTTTAAGCGGAGAACCGGAAGATGCTAAAAGCAAGTGTTTGGAAATAGCCAAAGAATATTCATGGGAAAAATTATTGGATAACTTTGTGGGATATATTGAAGAGACGTTGAGGAATAATGGAAAGAAAACGATATAATACTGGGTGTAATTTTTTAAAATCCCCCTTAGTTCCCCCCTGCCTGCCGGTAGGCAGGCTTTTGCAAAGGGGGAACCTCAAAACATGCCTCTCTAATAAAGAGGCATATGTCCGCCTTGCGCGGAGTGAGGCGAGGATGGGATTAAAGTATAATTGTATAATATTGATGGTTTTGGTGTTGATTGCTATTTATAGGTCTTTTTTAGCATTTGCAGAAGAAAAGAAATCATTTGTGGATGAATTTAATTCTCCTAAATTAAATTCTGTTTGGAATATAAAAGCAAGGAACGGAGGGTGTTTTATAAATGACTGGCGGAGCGGCAGATTAATGTTGATTTCTTCGCGCGTAGAAGAAGGGGTGTATTTAAATTATAATCGGGAAATCAATGAGCGGGATAAGGTTACTTTTGAAGCAAAGCTGGATACTTCCGATTTAACTGATGATATTAATATCGGATTTGCCGACCAGATTATGACACCGGCCGATAGCGGAGAACTTGCTAAGCATATCTTGTGGGGGGTAGCTATTGTTAGAGGTGGCTGGTGGACGCGCGTGGAAGACGGTTTTAAGGAAGGCAAATTTCAGAAAGGTTGGCATGTTTTTTCCCTTAAGATAGATACGAGTTTCATCGAGCTTTGTATTGATGGAGTGTATGTTGGAAGAAAAAAAAGTCCGCCTAAGCCATTATATTTTTACATTAACGGTGATGGAACCACAAATTATTATACCGCGAAAACAGCGATTGATTATATCAGGGTAAATTATGAAGATTAAGTATATGGCTCGAAAAATAATATTAATTTCAATTTTGTTTTTTACGGGAATATTTTGCGCGCATAATATTTCTTTAGCCGCGGGAGTTTCTTATTTAGCTTCTATAACCGACAATAAAATAGATTTATTGAGCGGTATGACTCAGACAATAGCCGTAAAAGTAATTGATGAAGCAGGTGGGGCTATAAAAAATCGGCAGGTAAATTTTAAGATAGCGCAGGGGCAGGCTGAATGGGAAATAAAGGATGATATGAATGAGAGTTTATTACCTGAAATACAGGTTGCTACTAATGCCTCAGGAATAGCGCAAGCTGTTTTAGTTACCGATGAAAATATAGAGAGCAATGTGCTTGTCGAAGTTACTTCGGATGTAAATAGCGGAACCCCCTTAATTTTTTCAATAAGGACACAAAAGGGGATAAAGGAAGATGAAGTAGTTTTAGGGAAATGGCGAAAAACTAAAGAGAGATTTGTTGCCGCTAAAAGCTATTTTGATAATATAGTGAGCCCATTATTTAAAGAAGTTGTGAGCGAGGGCAAAGATGTTTCGTATGCGGGTATATCTTATTATGTAATGGAAAAATTTATAGATTATGTTTCAAAGGATTTAGAGTATATTCAAAAAAGCATTCCCGGCGGAGCTTATAAAAAATTTAAGCTGGATTATTTTGACCGGCTTGAAACAGAAGTGAATTATTTAGAAAAGACGGGGCCGCTTGTAAAAAAAGAGTTAGAAAAAATAATGTCGGGAGCTGAAAAACCCGCTTTATATCCATCAGAACCTGATTTTAAAGACATGCAAATAATAAACGGTAATTTTTATGCCGACAATACGCCCTTTTTCTTAATCGGGCCGGATTACGGCAATATCGAAATTAATGAATTAGATAAATTCGGATTTAACTATTCAGGGCTTAGCGGGCCGCCCATGAATGTTGTTTTGGGTTCAACATTAAATGATTATATAAAAGGGAAAGATGAGAAATATTATCTGTCCTCCAAAATAAAGAAATTTTTAAAAGAAGCCGAAGAAAAAAATATTATGGTAACTGTATTTGTTCCGGTATCGCTGGATTATAAGATAATGCCGGAGTGGTTTTACGGAAAAAATGACGCAAAAGAGTTTGACGTGAATCCGGCTAAAAAAATAGATGGAATAGGGTGTGGAAGTGATCACAATATAGCTTTCTGTATTTTGAATCCTGATACGAGAGAAGCGCTTAAAACGTATTATAAGAAAATTATCCCGGAGTTAAAAGAATATTCGAGCGTTTTGAGTTATATGGTAACGGGGGAAATATGGTATAAGTGTTCCCCTTATTGCCCTTTAGCGGAAAATGATTTCAGGGGCTGGTTGAAAGAAAAGTATAGCGGTGATATAAAAAAGCTGAATTTTAATTGGCGCGGTCCGAAATATAAAAGTTTTGAAGAAATAAAATTAACGGATTCTTATTTTGGAGTAAAAGTGCAGGAGAGATATGATTATCTTACATATAACCGCGAGGCTTTATCTGAGTTTTTTCGTTGGGTAAGCAAAGTTATAAAGGATATAGACCCGCAAGCAAGAGTGCATCTTAGAGCGGGCGGTTATTTCGACCACTATTATGCCGATAGTATAGACCGTAAGTCGGGAATAGATTTAGAAGTGTTGAATAATGATGTTTTTGATATAGCTGAAGTAGCGGCTCCTGTTTGTGACTGGAGACATCAGGTTTTTAATTCGGATTTGAATCAATCTTTATCGCCTTCCCGGCCGGGGCTTGACGGAGAGTGGAGTTTTTTAAAAAGAAGCGATAGAGAATATACTTATGATAATTCCAAGCCGTATAATATTTCTATATCTCCTGAAAAATACATTAGTTCAAGGCTATGGGAATCTTTTATTCATGGCAAAGACGCGATTGGTTTTTTTATGTGGGCGAGAGAGCTCAATGGGGAGAGATGGGAAGTTCTTTCAAGGCCTGAAGAATTAGAAGCATTGGGTAAAACGGCATTGGATATAAGAAGGTTATGCGCGGACGTGGTTGATTTTCATACGGCACCTTCCCAAGTCGCGATTTTGTATTCTGTTAGTTCTAAACTTCAGCCGAATATTATGGATTATATTAATGAGCTTGAAAAAGTGTATACCGGCTTGTTTTTTCTGGATACAAACATCAAATTTATAACAGAGCGGCAAATAGAGCGGGGAGAACTGGAAAAGTATAAATTGTTGGTTGTTTCGCGGGCGAATTATATCGAAGAAGACGCGTATAATAAAATAAGAAAGTTTGTTTATAATGGGGGAGCTCTTTTTGTTACAAATGAGTCTTTGGCATTAAATGAATACGGTTTCAAAAGAGACATTTTCTTTTCTATGAAAAATAAAGATGTGGAGAAATTTGGAGACGGAAGCGTATATTATTATAATGTGAATTTTTCTCAAACGAATGAAAGATACTACAATGAAATATTTAATGATTTATCTGACGAAATTGGTATAGATAGGCCTGTTCGTGTTGTTGATAACGAAGGGCATAATTTGTGGGGGGTAGAAACGCGGTTTGTTGATACATCAAACGGTAGGATAATTTATTTATTGAATTGGACGGATAAATCCGCGAAAATTAAAATAGACGGGGTTTATGCCAAAGATAAGATTACGGATTTGATTAGCGGCAGAAAAATAGACACAAATTCTTTAACGTTGGAACCGTTAGAAGTTTTATTATTAAAGGATGTCAAGGCGGCAGGAAATTAAAATGAAAGATTATAAACCGTTATATTTAGAAGAAGAACGACCATTAATAGAACTTCCAGCTGTTATTTGGCTGGTTATTATAATATTTTCTTTAATAACGGCATTGAGTTTGCTGATATTTCCGTGGTGGTTGGTATTGGCTGTTTTTTGTGTTGTTTGCATGGGCATAGTAGTATTTTTAAATCCCCTTTTCGGAGTGATTATTTTTCTCTTTGGGGCTTTTTTGCATCCGACACAGCACTTTCCTCAGCTTCAACAATTTGATTTGGCACAGAATTTGGCAGTGGGTGTTCTATTGGTATGGGGTTTTAGAACCATTGTTCATCGGGATTTCAATTTTGTTAAATCAAAAGAGAATTTTCTTCTCATTTTATATTTAGCGTTAGTGATTATATCCGGTATTAAAAGCTGGGATTTTTCTTCTTC
>JBDRBQ010000003.1:0-5199 GCA_043822625.1 Candidatus Omnitrophota bacterium
ATAATCAAAACAAATTATTGTCAAAAATTATTGAAAATCCTAATGATATTTATTGGTAATATGGAATTAAATAAAATGAATGTATAACAAAACAATACAGCGGATTTTGCCTGTGGCAAAACCGCTGATTTCCCTGTTATGGGAGAAATTTAAAAGAGGAAAATCAAATGGCAAAAAATAAAAACATTGAACCTCATAATAGACTTGTAGTTTTTCAGGGTAAGAAAATCCGCCGGGCATGGCAAGATAACGAATGGTACTACTCACTTGTTGATGTTGTTGGTATTTTAACCGACAGCGCCAACCCTACTGACTATTTGAAGAAAATCAGAAAAAGAGATGTAGAACTCGGATCTTACATAGGGACAAATTGTCCCCAGGTAGAAATGGAGACACCAACCGGTAAAAAAAGGCAAACACTTGCCGGCAATACCAAGGATGCTTTTAGACTGATCCAGTCCATTCCATCTAAAAAAGCAGAACCATTTAAACAATGGCTTGCTCAAGTTGGTAAAGAACGTCTCGATGAAATAGAAAATCCAGAACTTGCTCAGGCAAGAATGAAGGAAATTTATGAAAAGAAAGGCTATCCTAAGGACTGGGTTGATAAAAGATTGCGGGGAATTGCCATTCGGCAGAACCTGACAGATGAGTGGAAAGAACGGGGTATTAAAGAACAGCGGGATTTTTCCATATTAACCGCCGAAATATCAAAAGCAACCTTTGGTATGACTCCAAGCCAATATAAAACCCTCAAAAAATTACCAGAAAAGTCAAAAGCCAATCTGCGAGATCACATGGATGATTTAGAATTGATTTTTACCATGCTTGGCGAACGCATGACTACAGAAATTTCCAAAGAAGAGGAACCAGATTCTTTTGAAGAAAACAAGGGTGTTGCCAAGCGGGGCGGTAAAGTTGCAGGAAATGCTCGCAAAGAAGCGGAAAAAGAGCTGGGCAGAAGCGTTATCTCCAAAAAGAACTTTCTGAGAGAAGAGGATAAAAAGAAATTGGAAGAATAGGGCGTTGAAGAAGAATTAAAAATGACACTGCCCGTTTGTTCAAAAAAAACACATAACAAATCACTGCACTGGATTTTTACTCCGCTCCGCTGCGTAAAAACCAGTGAGTTCCAGCGTTATACAAAAAATAAAATAATTTATAAGCAATTTCGGTAATAAAAAACGTCATTACACAAAACAGAAAGGATAAACAATGCAAGTAATTGGTGAGTTGATTAATGGTATGTATAAGAATGTCCGGAACGCTATTCAAAAGCAGGATAAAGAAGCTATAAAGAATCTGGCACTTGCTCAGGTGAATGCCGGTGCGAATCTTTTGGACGTGAATTGCGGGCCTGCGGCTAAAGAACCGGTTGGCGCTATTAACTGGCTGATAGACGCTATCCGTGAAGTTACCAAAGTTAAATTGGTCATAGACACAACTAATTATGAAGCTATGGAGTCGGCTTTGAGTAAAGAGCCGGGGTCTATTATTAATTCCACTACTGCCGATGATGAGAAAATGAAACGCATTTTTGATTTAGCTTTGAAGTATAAGTCTGGTATAATTGCTCTAAGTATGGACAAAAAAGGCATACCGCGTAATAAAGACGAACGGCTTGAGATGGCTTTGAAAATAATTACTTATTGCGGTGAGGTAAATTTTGATGCAACCAATCTTTATCTTGATCCGGTTATTTTGCCGGTAAATGTGGCGCAGGCGCAGGCAAAGGAAGTAGTAGAGGCGGTGCGTGATTTTAAAATATTATCCAGCCCGCCGCCCAAAACCGTTGTAGGCTTAAGCAATATTTCGCAGAGGACTCAAAATAGGTCTTTGATTAACCGTATATATCTTGTTATGTTGATGGACGCGGGGCTGGACGCGGCTATTTTAGACCCGTTTGATAAAGATTTGATGGAAGCCGTAATTACGACAGAACTTTTATTAGATAAGCATATTTATTGCGATTCTTTTTTGGACGCGTATAAAGGCAATTAAAAAAATGTGAATGTTCATGTTCGGGGGGGAGTATGGACACTAAAAGAATATTTTTATTATTTGGTTTGCTTTTAGCAGGTGTAATCTTTTTAGATTCTCCGGCTGAGGCAGTGCCTTATGTGGATTGGTCGGATAGTCCTGTTACAGATACTGATACGGAACGAACAGTTAATCCTTCCGGACGAGGGGAAACAGCGGTTAATGTTTATGCCGGTACCGGCGCGGAAGGCGCGGGAGCGTTAATGGGGGTATATAGTTTTGCTTCGGCTTATGGGAAAGGAGCGAAGTTAATAGAAGCGAATACATACGCGTGGTTTAGAAATAATTTTTCTCTTGTAGATGTGGGTTTGAATGCCGCTGCTATTTTGACTATAGATTTAAACGGGTTTCTTGATTTTACTATTTATGGAAGCGGCGCGAGCGGCGGGGCTATGGTTGACGCGGAAATAAAAGTTCTTTTGGGTGAAGATGAGTTGTTCTCTTATGATTATTTAAATCAGGCCTTGCCTTCTGTTGTGGTTGAAGAACAGATGAATTTTCTCATTCCAGATTTATATGAAGGACAACAATATACTTTATCCGTATATATACATGGTTGCGCGTGGGCTTCGAATAATGAGGCTATTGGCACAGTGGATTTTTTTGACGATATGATGGATGTAAATATTACAGCTATTGCCGGAGAGCCTGTTCCGGAGACGGACAATTATAAATTTTTTATTTTAGGTTTAACTATTTTTATGCTAAGCGCGCTTAAAAAATATTCGTATAGAAAACAATTTTAAAGGAGTGATTTTTATGGAAGGCAAAAAGATAACTATTTCCGATTTGATAAAGAAGAAACAGAATAAAGAAAAGATTACCATGCTTACGGCCTATGATTACAGGATGGCAAAATTAGTAGACGAGGTTGGTATCGATGTGGTGCTGGTCGGGGATTCCCTCGGCAATGTTTTGTTGGGATATGATTCCACTGTGCCGGTTACTATGACTGAGATGCTGCATCACACAAAGGCTGTGAGGCGCGGCGTGAAAAACGCTTTTTTGGTGGGAGATATGCCTTTTATGTCGTATCAGGTAAGTAATGAGCAGGCAGTGGAAAACGCGGGGCGGTTTATGAAAGAAGCCGGCGCGGAGGCAGTGAAAGTAGAAGGCGCTGGTGTAATCGTGGAAAGAGTGGAAAAAATCGTATCGGCAGGTATTTCCGTCGTAGGGCATCTGGGATTGACTCCGCAGACTATTTCCAAATTAGGAGGATACAAGGTGCAGGGAAAAGATTTGGAAACCGCGCAGGAAATTTTTAATTCGGCGTTAGCCTTGGAAAAAGCAGGCTGTTTTTTGTTGGTTTTAGAATGCGTGCCCGCCGCGCTTGCAAAAATAATTACTCAAAATTTAAATATTCCTACTATTGGTATCGGAGCAGGCCTTGAATGCGACGGGCAGGTTCTGGTATCCCACGATTTGTTGGGTATAGTAGAAGATTTCAAGCCCAAATTTGCCAAACGGTATGCCAACATAGCTTCTTCTATGAGAGATGCTTTTACAGCTTTTAAGAACGAAGTAAAAACCAGCGCTTTTCCCGCTTTGGAACACAGCTTTTCGATGGATGAAGAATTGATTAAGAAATTGAAGGTTAAGAAATAAAAGTTAGGCAAAAATAATAGTATTCAACAAGAAGAAAAAAAATGGATAGATTTATTTTTCGTAAGACAAACAGGTTAACCGAATATGATTATTCGCAGACGGGGTATTATTTTGTGACGATTTGTTCGAAAAACAAACAAAATATATTTGGTAAAATAAATAATAAATTTGTAGGGGCGCTGCTTGCCTGCGCCCGTAATGATTCTGTCAAAATAGAATTAACAGAAATTGGGCAAATTATAGATAACCATTGGTATGATATCCCGAATCAATATGATAATATTGATGTTGATGAATTTATTATTATGCCTAATCATATTCATGGTATTTTAATCATTAATAAACGGGCGCAGGCAAGCAGCGCCCCTACGATATCTAAAATCATTCGTTCTTTTAAATCTAAAATAACTATGGAATATTTGAAATATATTAATCAGAACAATTTGAATGTTTCGGGTAAAATTTGGCAACGATCTTTTTATGACCATGTGATTCGTAATGAGAAATCATTGCAGAATATTCGGGAATACGTTTTGAATAATCCTCAAAACTGGCCATATGATGAAGAGAATAACGATAGAATAAAAGATGCAAAATGTATAGATATCGTCGACGTAGTTTAAAAAAACAATAAAACTATGAAAATAACTATTATCGGTCCGGGCGCTATAGGTTGTTTATTCGCGGGGATTTTGAAAGCCGGCGGGGAAGAAGTCTGCCTTTTTGACAGAAATAAAAAGAGGGCGGCATGTATTCAAAAAAACGGCCTTAAAATCAACGGGTTGACCAATCTTAAAACGAAAGTCGAAGTCCTTTCCGATTATAAAAAAACAAGTAAAAGTGATTTGGTGATTTTTGCTGTTAAGTCTTACGATTTAAAAGAAGCGGCTGAGAAGATAAAAAAATCGCCTTTGGGTAAAAGCTCATTTTTTATTGGGTTGCAAAACGGGCTTGGCAATACCGAAATTCTATGCCGTGTTTTTGGCAGACAGAAAGTTTTTTCTGCGGTTACAAGTCAGGGTTCTACGCTGTTAAAAGAAGGGCAGTGCCGTCACGCGGGCAAAGGTGTAACTTATCTGGGTGGTGGGTCTGACGCGCAACAGTCTGTGCTTAGGCAAATAGAAGGAATGTTTAATAGGTGCGGCATAGAGAGCGAAATTAAGGAAAATATAGAAAGTTTAGTTTGGGGTAAGTTGGTGGCGAGTGTCGGGATAAATGCCATAACCGCCATTTGCCGTATCAAAAACGGAGAAATTTTAAAAAATAAAGATGCCCGCTGTCTATTGAGTTTATTGATAAAAGAGGCGGTTTCTGTGGCTCATGCGTTGAAAATAAAATTGCCTTACGATGATGCGGTTAAATACGCGGAAACTATTTGCCGCAGGACAGCTAATAATATTTCTTCCATGCTTCAGGATGTTCAACGGGGAAAGAAAACAGAAATTGATTTTATTAACGGCGCTATAATTAAAGAAGCAAAAAAGTTGAATTTGCCGGTGCCTTGTAATGAAACTGTGACTTATCTGGTTAAGGCGATTAACATGGTCGATAGTG
>JBDRBQ010000004.1:0-8200 GCA_043822625.1 Candidatus Omnitrophota bacterium
TTAAAACATGGAAAAGGTGAACGAAATGGATGTTGTTAAAAATTTAGGTGTTACCGGTATTAAGACTGCTTATGCTGTAGCGAAGGATTTGGTGGATAAGACTATTAAGGAGAAGGGCGGAGATTGTAAAATCGCTTTTCCTGATACGGCTTTTTTCCTGCCTTTGAGTTACGCGGCTTTCGGCAAAGAAGTTAGTAATTTAAAAGAAGCGGCTGAAATTTTAGATGTCGTAGGCGGCGCTTTGGCAGGTGTGGAAGAAAAAGATTTGGTTGGTGTGGTGGACGCGTCTGTATTGGCGGCTGTGTGCGCGGAGATAATAGAAGCTGTTAAATATATCGGGGGCAATCCTTATACCGGTGACTGGCAGGGTTTTATCCCTGACAACGTGCTTCGTTCTCTTGGGCTTCAATTAGTTGACGGCAGAATGCCCGGGGTGGCGGTAATTGTAGGCGCGGCGCCTGATTCCAAAATAGCGGCGGATTTAGTCAGGGGATTACAGCAAAAAAGTATATTGAGTTTATTGATAGGAAACACAAATGGTGTAACTTTACTTGACCAATTAAAGCAGGAAAAAGTAGATGTGGGTTTAGCCACTTATGTTGTGCCGTTGGGAAGTGAGACAACTTCGGTTGTGTTCGCGGCTAATTTCGCGGTGCGCGCGGCTCTTATTTATGGAGGCAGTAAAAAGGGGGAAGTAGAAAAGGTGCTGAATTACTGCCAGCAGAGAGTGCCTGTTTTCATAATCGCGCTTGGCGCGCTGGATGAATTAAAGGTGGCCAGCGCTCTGGCGGCTATAAAACTTGGTTTTCCTGTAGTAACCGACCAGGAAGTGCCTGAAGTCGGCAAAACACCGTTTACCAAATATGAAGCTTTGATTTCGGAAAAAAATTATAATAAAATTATCAGCCGCGGCATTTCCGCTCGGGAAATAAAACTTAAAATTTCAAAGGTTGATATTCCCGTTTATTACGGATCGGCTTTTGAAGGAGAACGGGTAAGGAAAGAACAGATGTTCGCACAGTTCGGCGGCAAATATTCTACCGCCTTTGAATATATTACCACCAGAGAAATAGAAGCGATTGACGACGGAAATATAGAGGTTATCGGGCCTGAAATAGATGAGATGAAAGAAGGCGAAGCTTACCCGCTTGGTATTTTCGTGGAAGTGGCGGGCAGAAAGATGCGCTCTGAATACGAACCGATTGTGGAAAGACAGGTGCATACTTTTTTAAACGAGGCTTCTGGTATATTTCATATGGGACAGCGAGATATGTGCTGGCTTAGAATAAGCAAAGAAGCCCAAGCTAAGGGATTTAAAATAAAACATTTCGGTACTATTTTGCACGCCCAGATTCATACTGTTTTCGGTGCTATCGTGGATAAAGTGAGTATTAAAATATATACCGATGAGGCGGCTATGACGCCTCTTTTAAAAGACGCGCAAAAAGTTTATGAAGCCAGAGACGCGCGCATGAAAGAGATGACCGATGAGAGTGTGGATACTTTTTATTCGTGCACACTTTGTATTCCAAAAGGTGAATTGGTAACTTTAAGTGACGGTTCTTTTGATAGAATAGAAAACATTATCAGGGTTGCCGCGGAAGAGGAAGATATTGATGTTTTTTCTTTAAAAAATCCTCATTTCGGCGCTATGCCGGTCGGAGAGCTTTTTATCCACCCCGCGCCTAAAAAAATAACACATATAATGATGTCTAATAATAATTTATTGAGGTTAACCGCGAATCACAAAGTTTTGGTTGATCGAAACGAAGGGTTGATGTGGATAGAGGCAGGGAAACTAAAAAAAGAAGATAGGCTGTTGTCCGCGAAAACGACTTGTTTGAGCGATAAAGAACAACGCGAAAACACACCCGTTTTTTTAATAGATTTATTGCCCGATGAAATGAAGGTTTTCGATAATAAATTTCTGCTGAAACTCAAAAAAGCCATGATAGAAAAATACGGCAGTTTCGGCGCCGCGGCCGGTGAATTGGGTTTCGGTTATCACAAACTATATACTGCTTTTTATTTTCCCTGTAAAAGGATTTATCGTTTGGGTTTTCGCCGTTTAACGATCGGGGAAATTAAGCTTATTTGTTCAAGAATAGGGTGGGTCTGGAATGAAATTAAGGGCGAAATAAAAAAGTTCGGGGTAAGCCGTGCTTCGGGATATGAACTTAGAAAATCGGTTATAGATGAAGATATAATGTATTTGGCCGGTTTGATTGCTTCCGACGGCTGTGTAAGGCATAGAGGCAAAGGTACATCCGTCCAGTTTACCAATTCAGAAAAGGCGCTTATTGATGAATTCGGCCGAATCATAAAAGATATTTTTGGAGTTTTGCCGAAAACATACAAGGTAAAACCTATTGTCTCATCTTCGAAAGGACTCACTATTACCGGAAAGAAAAATATCTATGTTTCACAGGTGAATAATTCTTTAATTGGCAGATTTATGCTGAGTTTGGGCATAGGCTCTAAGAGGGGGAAAGGTAAAAAGACCGCAAGTTGGATGGGAGAGAAAATTTCTAAATCGCATCCAAAATTAGTATGTGCTTTTATTAAAGGACTTTTTGACGGCGATGGACATGTGACTGAAAATCACGTTCTTATTACTACCGGTACTTACGCGGAAGCGCAGCATTTATTTTTGTTGTATAAAAAGGCAGGAATTTCTACGTATATAACTGAGATAAAACGCGGCTATCAGGTTGGGACAAGAAGTTTTGGTGATTATACCCGTTTTCGTGAAATTATTTCTTCGAATCATCCCGCGAAGAAAAAAATAATGCATGCCGTTGTTCCCTCATTTGACGATAATCATGTAGTTCGCGTTGACGCGGTTCCTTTTAAATGTGGCGGTATATTGAAGCAATTACTTGAAAAATATAAGAAGAACATCGAAATTACGAAATTAGCGGTTGATTATAAAACTATAGAAACCTGGATTAAAAAAAAGAGCAGGGCATCAAAGGCAAAACTAAGTTTATTATTGGAAAGTCTTAAAAATAAAATATGTAAGGACGATCCTTTATATCTTGAACTGCTGGAATGGACGCGAAGTAACGTGATATTTGAAAAAGTGAAAAGTGTTAAAATGGCAGAATACGAGGAAAAAGAGGTTTATAATTTTAGCGTCCCGGGAACGCATAATTATTTGGTGAACGGCATTGTATTAAAGAATTGCCAGAGTTTCGCGCCTAATCATGTCTGTATCGTAAAACCGGAACGGCTTGGTTTGTGCGGCGCTTATAACTGGCTCGACGCCAAAGCGTCTTATGAACTTAATCCTGTAGGTCCTAATCAGCCGGTTAAAAAAGGCGAATGTCTTAGCGCGGAAAAAGGCGAGTGGAAAGGTGTGAATGATTTTATTTATCAGAAATCAAATAAAAGTCTGGAGCGGTTTTACGCTTATTCCATTATAGAATGGCCTGAAACGAGTTGCGGGTGTTTTGAGTGTATCATAGCGCTTGTGCCGGAGGCAA
Organism: Candidatus Omnitrophota bacterium; assembly: GCA_043822625.1. Classification (GTDB taxonomy): domain Bacteria; phylum Omnitrophota; class Gorgyraeia; order DAOVKU01; family DAOVKU01; genus JBDRBQ01. Next base: position 3,486 of record JBDRBQ010000004.1, read on the forward strand.
ACGGCTTCATGGTGGTAAATAGAGAATATTCCGGCATGACTCCGGTGGGAATGAAATTTACTACTTTAGCAGGTTCAGTTGGCGGCGGGGCGCAGACACCCGGTTTTATGGGTATAGGCCGTCTTTATATCGTGAGTAAAAAATTTGTGAAGGCTGACGGTGGATTAAAGAGATTAGTGTGGATGCCCAAGGAATTAAAAGAAGCGTTGTATGATAAATTAAAGAAAAGAGGCGAAGAAGAAGGCGTTGCTGATTTTGTGGAAAAAATAGCCGATGAAACAAACGCTGTGACTTCGGAAGAATTATTGGCGCATTTGGAAAAAGTCGGCCATCCGGCATTGACGATGGACGCGTTAATTTGATAGAATTAAAATAGACATTATTGTAGGGAACGGGCCTGCCCGTTCCATTAACGGTTCAGGCAGGTCTGTACCCTACAGATAAAAAAATGAGGTTCACATGGCACTTTCAGGTTTGGATATTTATAAAAAATTAGCTAAGACTAACTGCCGCGACTGCGGTTTTCCGACGTGTCTGGCGTTTGCCATGCAGGTGGCGGCAAAGAAAATCGGGCTGGATAAATGTCCGCATCTTTCAGAAGATGTAAAAAATGAATTTCTGGAAAGCTCTGCTCCGCCCATGAAACTGGTTGTTATTGGTACTGGTGATAGTAAAATAGAAATAGGCAGAGAAACGGTAATGTTTAGGCATGAAGAAACTTTTTATCACCCCACAGCCATAGGCGTTAGCTTAAAAGATTCTTTGTCTGAAGACGACATTAAAAAGAAAATCGAAAAGATAAATTCATTAGCTTTTGAAAGAGTAGGACAGAAACTTAAAGTTGAATTGATAGCTATAGTGAACGAAGGCGCGGCAGAAAGATTTGAAAAGGCAGTGCGGTTATGCGTGGAAAATTCTCAGCTTAATCTGGTTTTAATGTCAGCGGACGCGGGTACAATGGAAGCGGCTTTGAAAATCTGTGCTGATAGGAGGCCGCTTATTTATGCCGCCGATGAAAATAATTATGAAAGTTTTGCCGGTCTGGCGAAAAAATACAACACGCCGCTGGCTGTGCTGGCGGACGACCTTGTGAAACTTTCAGAAATAACCAAAAAAATAAAAGGTCTCGGGGTAGATGAACTGGTTATCGGCACTCCGACGAAAGACGTTTTGGCTAAAATAAACGATTTGACTTACGCCAGAAGAGCGGCTTTGAAACATAGCGAACGATCGCTTGGTTTTCCGCAGATGGCGGTTATCGAAAACTTGGATGATTACCAAAAAGTATTACAGGCGGCCGGGTTTGTATGTAAATACGCGAACATTTTAATTCTTGATACCGACAAAAGCGAGCATATTCTGCCGATTTTGACTGCCGCGCAGAATATTTATACCGATCCCCAGAAGCCGCTCGCGGTTAAGCCTGCGGTTTATGAGATAGGACAGGTTTCTCAGGAGTCCCCTGTTTTAGTGACGACTAATTTTTCTCTGACTTATTACACCGTAGAGACCGAAGTGCAGTCTTCCCGGGTGCCTTCTTATATTATAAGCGTTGACTGCGACGGGATGAGCGTACTGACTGCCTGGGCGGCTGATAAATTTACCGCCGAAAGCATCAACGCGGCTTTAAAACAGCAGGTGATAGAAGAGAAAATAAATCATAAAAAAATAATTATTCCCGGTTACGTCGCGAATTTAAGAGCTAAGCTGGAAGAAGAATTCGGCTGGAAAGTTATCGTAGGACCAAGAGAAGCAAGCGCTTTGCCGGGATTTTTGAAGAATTTGAAATAGTGAATAGTTGATGGCAGGTACTATTCACTATTTAACCATTCACTAACTACTAAATATATGCCAAAAGTTACTTTTTTACCCAGTAATAAAACAGTTTTTACCGAAGCCGGAAAGGATTTGTTAACCCTTTCAAGGGAGCTTGGAATTTTTATTCCCACCGGATGCGCCGGAGAAGGTGTCTGCGGTTTATGCAAAGTCAAAGTTACCGGCGAAACAGACTCAGAGTACACTCCCAGTTTATCCGAAGAAGAATTTAAAAAAGGTTTTAGGCTCGCCTGCCGCACTATTTTAAAAGATAAAGACGTAACAGTCGAAATTCCGCCGCGCGTTGAAACTTATCATCTTAAAGTGGAAAGTTCTATTGGTGAAATAGAGCAAAAATATTCGGTATCCAAATTTAAATTCGCGCCGTTAATCGAAAAAGTTTATCTGGAACTTCCCAAACCCTCGCTTAATGATACTTTAAGTGATTTGGAGCGGGTTTTTACCTATCTTAAGAAAAAACGCAAGAACGGGAAAAATGAAAATTATGAAACATCTCTTTCTAATATAAGACTTTTGCCTCGTCTATTGCGTGACGCGGATTTTAAAATAACGGTAACGCTTTTGAATCTAAAAGAGAATAATAACGTTCAGATTTTGAATATTGAAGGACATGATGCATCCGGTAAAAATTTCGGCGTGTCCGTTGACATAGGTACTACCACCATAAGCGCTCAGTTACTTGATTTATTCGACGGTAAAGTTATTTCTACGCAGGCGGTTTTTAATAAACAGCTTCAATGGGGAGAAGATGTTATTACGAGAATAGTTTATGCTTCCGAATCCGGCGGGAGGGGATTAGAAGAACTGCATCACGCGGTGGCGGCTAACATTAATGAACTTATCGCGGTTTTGGTTAAGGAAGCCAAAATAACTCTGGCGGACGTAAACGCGGTTGTGTGCGCCGGCAATACAACCATGCTGCATTTATTATTAAAAATAGACCCGTCTAATATACGCAAAGAACCTTATACGCCGGTATTGAACGAAGTGCCGTTTGTTAATGCCGCCGACTGCGGTATAGAAGTTAATCCGAGGGCGGTTTTGGTATGTCTGCCTTCCATAAGTACTTACGTGGGAGCAGATATAAGCGCCGGAATTTTATCCAGCGGTTTTTATCGCGAAGAAGACATAAGCCTTTTAATAGACATTGGCACTAATGGTGAAATCGCGCTTGGAAATAAAGACTGGCTGATTTCCTGCGCGGCTTCCGCGGGGCCGGCTTTCGAAGGCAGCGGCACCAGTTGCGGCATGAAAGCAAGCGCCGGCGCCATTCAGAAAATAGAAATTAAAAAAGATAGTGCCGGAGAGTTTAAAATTTCCTATTCGACGGTAAAAGGTGTTTCGCCGCGCGGTATATGCGGTTCGGGATACATCGATCTTTTGGCGGAAATGTTTAAGAATGGGATTATGAGCCGTGACGGTAAAATTATAAGTTCATCTTCTTTGGTGAGAAGAATAAAAGACAGCCGCGCTTTTGTGGTTTTTAAAGACGAAGCCGATGAAACACGCGATATTTACATTACCGAGGAAGATATTGAAAATCTGAAAAGGTCAAAAGGCGCTATTTTCGCGGCGTGCGGGGTATTGCTTAAAAAAGTAAATTTGCCTTTCAGTAAAATAAAGAAAATTTATATTGCCGGCGGGTTCGGGCGTTTTCTGAATATTCGCAACTCGGTAATTATCGGGCTTTTGCCGGATTTAAAAGAAAGTGTTTTTGAATTTATCGGCAATTCTTCGCTTGCCGGAGCGAGAGATGTTTTGTTTTCGGTCGAGGCCCATCAGGATGCCAGAAAGATTCGCGGCATGATGAGTTGCGTTGAACTTGCCGATGAGAATTATTATATGGAAGAATACACCAAAGCGCTTTTTTTCCCCCATACCGAATTGGAACGGTTCAAAAGCGTAAAATTTTAAGAAAAGTGAACCCATTTCCCACCCCAGGGGTGGGAAATGGGTTGGGATGTTATTTTATTATGAAAAAGACAATCGTGGTTGCGGGTAAAGGGGGAACAGGCAAGACAACCCTTACCTCATTGCTGGTCAGATATATTATAGAAGAAATAAAAACCCCTGTTTTGGCGATAGATGCCGATCCCAACGAAAGCTTAGGGTCTTATCTGGGAATAAACGGCAAAATTGAAACTATGATGGACATAGTGGACATGGTTTTAAGTAAGCCTGAGGCTATACCCGCGGGTATGACAAAAGAGCGTTTTATCAATCTGCAAATTCAGCAATCCATCGTAGAAGAGAAGGATTTCGATTTTCTGTCCATGGGCAGGCCGGAAGGTCCGGGGTGTTATTGTTACGCCAATAATTTATTAAAGGGTTTAGTGCAGAAAGTAAAAGATTCTTATGATTATACTGTTATAGACAATGAAGCGGGATTGGAACATTTATCGAGAAGGATTACCCCGCAAATAGACGTGCTTCTTATAGTCTGCGGCATAGATTTGACCTCTTTTAAAACCGCTATGCGCGTGCTGAATATAGTGAAAAAACTAAAAATCAAAGTACAGAAAAAATTTCTGCTTGCCAATAGAATCAAAGACGGGTTTGCTTTTGGCATCGAAAAAGTAATGTCCGACGAAAAAATGGAATTTCTCGGCGAGATACCTGAAGATGAAAAATTGATTAGATTAAGCATGGAAGGGAAATCTATTTTTGAATTAAAAAAAGATTCAGTTTCATTAAAACAAACGCGGGATATTTTCGGGAATATTTTTTAGGGTTTTTTAAAAAATAATATACCCCACGCTGTCCTCCTGCATTCTTGCGGAATGCAAGAGGGGGGACAATACGCGGGGGTCAGTGAGGAGATTAACAATGTCTTTTAACCTACCGCTTGAAAAATATACAAATAAAATTTATGAAGTAAC
>JBDRBQ010000005.1:0-27593 GCA_043822625.1 Candidatus Omnitrophota bacterium
AGGATGTTCAACGGGGAAAGAAAACAGAAATTGATTTTATTAACGGCGCTATAATTAAAGAAGCAAAAAAGTTGAATTTGCCGGTGCCTTGTAATGAAACTGTGACTTATCTGGTTAAGGCGATTAACATGGTCGATAGTGGATGGTGAATAGTGGATGGTGAATGGTGGATGGTGGATGGTGAATAGTGAATGGTGGATGGTGGATGGTGAAAGCAAAAAACGTAAAAAGCAAATACGCGATAAAGAGATAGAAAAATGTTTAACCTTTCACTTCTTAATCATTGCGCAAGGTAGGGTCTCATTAAAATGAAAAAATTAAAAAAGATTTTTATAGCCGCGACGCATCAGAATGACGGTAAAACCGCTCTCAGCCTGGGTTTGATAAGAGGGCTAAAAGCTAAAGGTAAAATAGGGTTTATCAAGCCGGTGGGCCAGCGGTATCTTATCGAAGAAGATGAGAAGATAGATGAAGATTCTCTTTTGATTGAAAAGACGTTTGGTCTTGAATGTGATTTAAAAGACACAAGCCCCATAGCCATTGAAAGGGGATTTACCGAAAATTATATATTAAGAGGTAAAAGACGCAATCTCTCCAAAAAGATAATAAGCGCGTTTGAAAGAGTTTCCAAAGGAAAAGATTTGGTGGTCATTGAAGGAACGGGGCACGCGGGAGTTGGTTCTGTTTTTGATTTTTCCAATGCCAAAGTCGCGCGTATTCTGAAATCCAAGGTTATCATGATTTCAAGCGGCGGCATTGGCAGGCCCATAGATGAAATTATGCTGAACAAGGCTCTTTTTGATAAAGCGGGAGTGCAGTTGATAGGGGTAATAGTAAATAAGGTTTTGCCGCAGAAGTTTGATAAAGTAAGCAAGCTTGTGAAACTGGGGCTTAAAAAAAAGGGGCTGGAAACCTTTGGAGTAATTCCTTATCATCCGTCGCTTTCCCGTCCCACAATAAGCCAGATATTCGATGAAACCGAGATGACACTTTTGCTGGGAGAAAAAAATATTGGTAATATCGTTGATAAAGTAATTGTGGGCGCGATGGAGGTGCGGGAAGCGATTAAACATATAGAACGCAGGAGTTTGGTTATAACGCCAGGTGACAGGGAAGACATAATTTTAGCCGCTATTAATAAAAAATCTTTTACCAATGAACGCCGGAAAATCGCGGGTTTTATTTTAAGCGGAGGCATAGTACCTAAAAAAAAGGTGTTAAAGGAAATGGAAAAATCAGGTGTTCCTGTTTTGATATCCAAAGATGACACTTATACCACTTCTTCGTTGGTACACGACCTTATCGTTAAAGTCAGGCCTGAAGACAAAATTAAAATACGGCTTATCGAACAGCTGGTAAAAAAATACGTTGATTTAGACCATATTTACGACCGCCTTTAGAAAATCTTTTTTAGTTTTTTCGGCTAATTTCCATTTATAAAAATGCTTGACATAAGCGCTTGTAAAATTATACAATATTATTTGTGAAAAATAGCACAAAGTTTGTGAAGAACATAACAGATTGTATCGCAGGGTATTAAATTATGAGTACCGGAAAAAAAATATCGGAAAGCGCGATTTTGAGACTTTTTATTTATTTGCGAGAACTAACGGAGTTAATGAAGGTTAATATTCCTACAGTTTCTTCCGCGGAATTGGGAGAGAGGCTTAATTTAAGCGACGCGCAGGTTCGTAAAGATTTGGGTTATTTCGGGCAATTCGGAGTCAGTGGTTCCGGTTATAATATCGGTGAGCTTAAAACCGCGCTGGAAAGAATATTGGGTAAAGATAGAATATGGAAAGTAGCGGTGGTAGGTGTGGGGCATCTGGGGGCCGCGCTTGTGACGTATCCCGGTTTCGCGAAACACGGGCTTGAGGTTGTGGCGGCGTTTGATTCTGATACGAGAAAAGTCGGGCGTAAATTAAATGATATCTCCATTGATTCGATTGATAATATTACTGCTTTAATAAAAGAAAAAGAAATTGCCATTGCTATTATAACTGTACCTGCCAAAAACGCGCAAAGCGTTTTGGATAAATTAATTGAGTCCGGCGTTGAATATATTTTGAATTTCGCGCCCGTTGTTTTAAACGCGCCGGAAAATGTCAAAGTAAGAAACGTGGATTTATCAAGAGAACTGGAAGTTCTTTCTTATTTTTTGGCAAATAAGAATAACGCGGGCAGTTAAGTTTTATAATGAGAAATATAGTAGCTTTGGGCGCTGAAAGTAAAAGCAGTTTTTCGGTTATCTCGCGAAAAGGGTTTTATTATGATAGCTTGGGCGGGAATTTGCGTGAAGTAGAAAATTTTAAGGTCTTTGAAAACAGGCTCAGAAAATATATAAACGATAACCGCATACCAGTTGATTGTATAGTTTGTGATACCCACCCCGATTATTTTTCAACACGCCTCGCCGAAAAACTCTTGTGGGAAAATAAAAAGGCACAACTTTTAAAAGTTCAGCATCATTTCGCGCACGCGGTTTCGTGTATGTTCGATAATGATATAGATGAAGAAGTTTGTGCCGTTATTTTTGACGGCACCGGTTTTGGCAGTGACGGGAATTGGTGGGGGAGTGAGTTACTGATTTGCGATAGAAAAAATTACCGCCGGGTTAAGTCTCTTGAATATATTCATCAGCCGGGAGCGGATATAGCCGCGAAAGAGAGCTGGAGAATGGCTCTTGCCTATCTGTTAAAAGCTTACGGGAATGATTTTAATAAACTTAATCCGCCTTTATTTGACAGAATAGGAAATAAAAAAATATCTTTTACGCGGCAAATGATAGAAAAGGACATAAATTGTCCTTTGACATCCAGTATGGGCAGGCTTTTTGACGCGGTATCTTCTATAATAGGTCTATGCGATGTTTGCGGTTTTGAAGCGGAGGCTGCTATTCTTCTTGAAAAAGAGGCGGTTGAAAATATAAATGATTGTTACGGTTATGAAATTACGGAAAACAAAATCAGCGTTTTGCCTATGATACGGCAGATTGTAGAAGATTTATCCGGCGGCATGAAGACAGGAGTAATAAGCGCCAAATTCCATAATACGATTGGTGAAATTGTATTTGAGACGGTTAGAGGCATAAGTAATGTTTCGGGTATAAAAAAAATAGTTGTTTCCGGCGGATGTTTTCAGAATAACTATCTTATGAATTATATCGAAAAACGTTTTTTGGATTCGGGGCTTGAACTTTTTAAACATAATAAATATTCAACCACCGATCTTGGCGTATCTGTGGGACAGGCGGTTATCGCCACGATGTAGGGACAGGGCTAAGACCTGTCCGTTTCAGATTTGATTCTTATTTTACTATATTGGAGCGAATAAATGTGTTGGGGAATACCGGCAAAGATAATTGAAATAAAAGATAATAAAGGCCTTATAGAAATATCGGGGGTTCGCAAAAACGTGGTTTTGGATTTAATTTCCAATCCTTTGCCAGGGGAATATGTGCTTGTGCACGCGGGATATGCTATTCAGAAAGTCCGCGAGGAAGACGCCGATTTTACCGTTAATTTTTTTAAGGGAAAGATAGATAATGCTTAAATTCGTGGATGAATATAAAGATACTGATTTGTGCCTGAAAATAGCCGAAGAAATACGAAACATTTCCAAAAAGAAAATGAATATTATGGAAGTTTGCGGCGGGCATACTATGGCGATAAGAAAAAACGGCATTCACAAGCTTATCGGAGAGAATATAAAACTTGTTTCAGGCCCAGGCTGCCCGGTTTGTGTTACCTCCGAGGAAGACATAAATAACGTCATCGCGTTATGTGAAATAGATGGTACGGCAGTCTGCACGTTTGGTGATTTATTTTATGTTCCCGGGACTAATTCGAGTTTAGCTGAAAAAAAGGCCGAAGGCGCTGACGTAAGAGTTGTGTATTCGGTAGATGAAGTGTTGAATTTCGCGAAAGAAGAGAGAAATAAAAAATTTATATTTATAAGCATAGGTTTTGAAACGACTGCGCCTTGTATAGCCGCGGCTATTCTTCAGGCGGAAAAAGAAGGCCTGAATAATTTTTATATACTCTGTCTTAACAAAACTATGCCAAATGCTTTAAAATCTATTCTTATAGACAGGCATTCAAAAATAGACGCGCTTATTTGTCCCGGTCATGTAACAGCCATAACCGGCATAGATATGTATAAATCTATTCCAACGGAAGCGGGAATATCATGCTGTGTGTCCGGTTTTGAACCGCTTGATATTTTAACAAGTATATACATTCTGGCGGAATTATACCAGAAAGATGAAGTAGGGCTGGTTAACGCTTATAAAAGAGTAGTACGCGATGAAGGCAATAAAAAGGCTCAATTTATCATGTCGGAAGTATTTGAAAAATGCGACGCGTCATGGCGGGGAATAGGTATTATTTCGTCCAGCGGATTGAAGTTAAACGAAACTTACGAACGTTTTTCAGCGGAGAAAAATTTCGAAATAAAGGCTGCGCGAGTAAAGATGGTGAAGGGTTGTATATGCGGTGACATATTAAGCGGTTTAAAAAATCCCGCGGATTGTGTTTTGTTCGGCAAAGTATGCACTCCTTCTGTACCTAAGGGAGCATGTATGGTATCAAGTGAAGGCGCCTGCGCGGCCTGGTATAAATACGGGGAATAATTATGGCAAAGATTACTCTTGCGCACGGCGGCGGCGGAGAAATGACTCACGAGCTTATTCAGAATGTATTTTTTAAATATTTCGGAAACGATATTTTGAATAAAGCCGGAGATTCGGCCTGTCTTAGGATCGAAGAAAAAAATATCGCTTTTACGACGGATTCTTTTGTTATACAGCCGTTGTTTTTTCCCGGCGGGGATATAGGAAAGTTGTCTATCTGCGGGACGGTCAACGATTTGGCAGTGCAGGCAGCAACCCCTAAGTTTATAAGCTGCGGTTTTATTATAGAAGAAGGTTTTGAGGAAGAAGACCTTATTGAAATAGTCGGTTCCATGTCCGAATGGGCAAAAAAAGCCGGTGTTCAGATTGTTACAGGGGATACTAAAGTGGTTGAAAAAGGAGCCGCCGATGGTTTGTTTATAAATACTTCCGGCATTGGGGTAATTAAAGAAGGGATTTGTCTTGGAAAAGATAAAATCAGGACAGGGGATAAAATAATAATTACCGGCAATATAGGCGATCACGGCATTGCCATTCTCGGTAAAAGAAAAGGTCTTGAATTCGAGAGTTCTATAGTGAGTGATTGCGCGCCGTTAAATAAAATACTTACGAAAATTATGGATAACGTTTCCGGCGTCAAATTTATGAGAGATCCTACGCGTGGCGGAGTAGCGACTGTTTTAAATGAAATCGCCCAAGACGCGCGATTCGGTGTGCTTATCGATGAAGTTAAGATTCCGGTGGATGATGGAGTAAGAGCGGCATGTGAACTTCTGGGGCTGGACGCGCTTTATATAGCTAACGAAGGAAAGGCTTTGATAATAGCGGATAAAGATTCGGAAGAAGAAATCCTTAACATATTAAAACAAGATGAATATACTTCCAATGCTGCTGGCATCGGTGAGATTGTGGCGGATAACGCCGGCAAAGTATGCTTAAAAACGCGCTACGGTGTAGTTAGGATGATAGATCGGCTTACAGCCGAACCTTTGCCGAGGATATGCTAAAGCGTAAGGCACAGAGAGCGCATGTCAAATTTATTTTTGCCAAAAATCAAGTTTTTCTTTTGCGTTTTTGCGATATTAAATAAAAACCTTTGTGATTGGAATAACAACGAGCCTTTATATGCATGAGTTAACTATAACCAAAAATTTGATTTCTGTTTTAGAGAAAGAAACTGTTTCTCATGAAATAGGTAAAGTAAAAAATGTTTATCTTGAAGTGGGAAAGATGCGCTATATTGTACCTGAGATAATGAACGCTTCTTTCGAAAATATGCCGAAATGCGAAAAGTTGAAGGGCGCGAAATTAAAGATAAAAATTTTGCCGATTATGATTCAGTGCGTGAATTGTAAGAAAGAATTTGAACTCGATGAATATGAAGATTTTTGTCGTTCATGTAACAGTAAGGGGAATACCTGTATCATTTCGGGAGATGAATTTAATTTAAAAGGGATAGAATGGTGAATAAATCGGTGAATGGTTAAATGGTTTAATAGTGAATAGTTCGCAGGGTCTTTTCTATTAACTATTAACTATTAACTATTAACTATTCAGGGGAATTTAAGTTATGCCGTTTAAGGTTATAAAACAAAACATATTGAAATTTAATGAAGATAGAGCTGATAAAATCAGACGAACCCTTGACAAAAGAGGGGTTTTTATGGTTAATATAATATCTTCACCCGGTTCTGGCAAAACTACCCTCCTTGAGAAGGTAACGCCTCTTTTAAAATCCGAGGAGATATCTTTCGCGATTTTAGCCGGAGATTGTTTTACTTCGAATGACGCGGTGCGGCTTGATAAGGCAGGTGCTAAAGTAACGCAAATTAATACCGGAAATGCCTGCCACATAGACGCCCAGCTTATCCAAAAAGCTCTTAAAGAAGTAAATATCGGGGAACTTGATTTTGTCATTGTAGAAAATGTGGGGAATATGGTTTGTCCGGCGGAATTTGATTTGGGGGAAGACTGCAAAATCGCGCTCTTAAGTGTTCCCGAAGGACATGATAAACCGCTTAAATATCCGCTTCTGTTTAAAGAAAGCGAACTTGTTATAATAAACAAACTGGATCTTTTAAAACAAACTGATTTCGATTTGGAACAGTGCGAAAAAAATATATTTAAGGTAAATCCCAAGGTCTGTATTTTGAAAATGTCCTGTAGAAACGGCAGAGGCATAAATGCTTTTGTGAAGTGGATTAAAGAAAGAATATCGAATAAAAACAAATCCTTCGACTTAGCCACATCCTAAAGGTTGTGGTTTTGTGTCGTTAAAATATAAACTTGCTTTTAGGCAAAAAAAGAATGAGAGGTAGAGTATGAAATATCTGTATTTGCGAAAAGAAGATTTAGCGGAATTTGTGAAGTATCTAAAGAAAAGCTACAAGGTAGTGGCGCCGGTAAAAAAGGAAAATCAGTTTGTTTTTGCCGACATAGAAGACCCCGGGCAGATGTGCCTTGAGTATCTTCCGACCATATTGCCTCCCAAGAAATATTTTTTCCCGCAGGAGCAGAAACTGGGAAGTTTCAAAATGGGCGAAGTTTCCATGTCTAAAACGGCGGTAGAAATAGAGCCGATGGTGATATTCGGAGTTCATACCTGCGATATAGAAGGCATTGAATGTCTTGACGTAGTTTTTAATGATACCCCTCCTGATCCTTATTTCAGAAAAAGAAAGAAAAATATTTTTCTTATAGGTTATGAATGTATGAAAATGTGTGATGAATACGCCACCTGTGTTGCTATGGATACTCATATTCCGAAAGCGGGCTATGATATTATGATTACAGCGATAGATGATAAATATATCCTTTACGTGAATTCCAGAGAAGCTGATGAACTCGTAAAAAAATGTCCTTTGTTTGAAAAAGATTTAGATGACAGTACCATAAAGGCCGAACTGGATAAAGCTCGTAAAGCAAAGCTGGTGAATTTTAAAACGCCTCTCGAGGCCGGATTTAAAGAACTTAATAAAATTTTCAAAAAATCTTATGATAGTAAGGTATGGGAAGATGTAGGCAAGAGATGCGTTTCCTGCGGCAATTGCACCGCGGTATGTCCTACCTGCTATTGTTTCGATATATATGATGAAGTAAAACTTGACATGAGCGGCGGAGACAGAAAAAGAGTTTGGGATTCCTGCCAGCTTGAGGATTTCGCGGTCGTGGCGGGAGGAGAAAATTTCCGCAAAGAGCGTTCTTCGAGACAAAGACACAGATATTACAGAAAATTCGATTATCCGGTCAGCAAGCACAATAAGTTTTTTTGCGTCGGCTGTGGAAGATGCACGCGGACATGTATGGCGGATATAAGTTTGATTGAGACGGTAAACGATTTGACAAAGGAGCACAAGGATGAAAAATAAAACTTTAAGCAAAGAAAAAAGTTTCGATGTTGATCCGGTGTATTCACCGAGGGCGGCGGTTATCGTAAAAACGAAACAGATGACGGCTAATGAAAAATTTTTCGAAATAAAATTCGATGACGGCAATCCTCTCGGAAATCAGCCGGGGCAATTTGTCCAGCTTTCTATATTCGGCATAGGAGAAGCGCCTATTTCCGTATCGTCCTCTCCGACTAAGAAAGATAAAAGTACATTTGAAATTTGCGTGCGCAAAGCGGGTGTTTTTACAAATGCGTTACATAAACTTAAAGCCGGCGATAGACTCGGTGTCAGAGGGCCTTTCGGCAAAGGTTTTCCCGTGGATGAAATTAAGGGGAATGATCTTTTGCTTGTGGCCGGGGGGCTTGGAATCGTACCGCTCAGATCGCTGATAAATTTCGTCATAGATAAAAGAAGAGACTTCGGCAGTGTCATGATTATGCTTGGATGCAAAGCGCCGCAGGACAGGCTTTTTACCGATGAAATAGCGAAATGGGAAAGCATGGCGGATATCGGTTATGCCTGTACAGTTGATAGAGCGGATCCAGAATGGAAGGGTAACGTCGGTGTTATTACCAATCTTATTCCCGGAGTTGATATAGACGCCAATAAAACTTACGCTGTTGTCGTCGGTCCGCCGATTATGTATAAATTTGTAATCGCCGAACTTGTTAAAAAAGGAATTGCCGATAAACAGATAATTCTTTCTTTGGAACGGCGCATGAAGTGCGGTTTGGGTAAGTGCGGTCATTGCCAGATAAATAATATTTATGTATGTCAGGACGGCCCCACTTTTACTTATGCCCAGCTAAAAGGATTGGAGGAAGCGTTATGAGTGAGACTAAAAACAAAAAAGTACGTATAGCATTTTTTGATTTTGCCGATTGTGAAGGCTGTCAGCTTCAGGTTACCTATCTTAATGAAGGATTGGTGGGATTACTTGAACATTGTGAAATAGTAAATTTCAGAGAAGCTATTTCCGAAAGAAGCGACGATTATGACATTGCTTTTGTAGAGGGTTCGATAACCAGAAAACATGATGAAGAGCGTGTTAAAAAAATAAGAGAAAGAGCGAAAATACTTATTGCCTATGGCGCGTGCGCGTGTATAGGCGGAATAAACGGGCTTAGAAGAAAATTTAGTGCCGAAGAAGCAAAAGCAATTGTGTATGAGGGAAGAGAGTTTCCTCTTGAACCGGGTAATCCCAGGCCTGTGCATGAAGTTGTTAAGGTAGATTATTTTATTCACGGCTGTCCCACTAATAATGATGAATTGGTAGCCGCCGTTAAATCTATTTTGCTCGGCAAAGGTTATACTCCTCCGAATTACGCGGTTTGTGTCGAATGCAAACTAAAAGAAAACGTGTGTTTATTTGAAAAAGGTCAGGTATGTATGGGGCCTGTTACCAGAGCGGGTTGTGGGGCGTGGTGTACCAGTAACGGTAATACCTGCTATGGATGCAGAGGTTTGCTTGACCATCCCGCGGAAGAAGGGCAGATGGATGTGTTAAAAAAACACGGGTTTTCTATGGATGAATTGAAGCAAAAATTCGAAACTTACAATGTTTGCAGAATATTGGGAGGCGAAAATGATAAAGAAAGACCTTAATATAAATGTCGAATATGTGACCCGTGTGGAAGGGCACGGCAATATTGTAATTGATATAAAAAACGGTGAAATTAAAAAGTGTGAACTCGAAATCATTGAAGCGCCTCGTTTTTTCGAAGTAATGGTAAGAAACAGGTCTATATTCGAAGTTCCACATATAACTTCCCGTATATGCGGTATATGTTCGGTGGCTCACAGTTTAGCTTCTATAAAAACTACTGAAGACGCGGCCGGCTTTAAACCTACACAGCAGACCGTGCGTTTAAGAAAACTTCTTTTTCATTATGAAACGCTCGATAGCCATCTTTTGCACGCTTGTATGCTGGTGGCTCCGGATGCTTTGGGTGTCCCGAGCGTATTGCCCCTGCTTAAAACTCACAAAGAGGTTGTTTTGATGGTGCTTAAAATGAAGAAAGAATACAGTGACCTTTGTGATATTTTAGCCGGAAGGCATACCCATCCTATAACTGTTTGTCCAAGAGGATTTACAAAACTGCCTTCAAAAGAAGAATTGCTTAAAATGCGCGATGTATTAAAAGCGCAGGAAAAAGATATGCAAAGTACCTTGGATTTATTTAAAACCGTCAAACTGCCTGATTTTGAAAGAGAAACGGAATATATCGCTCTTACGCATCCGGATGAATACGCTTTTTATGAAGGGGATATTACCACTACCGATATAAACAAAACTATATCCCGCAAAGATTATAAAGATGTTATACATGAATATCATGTTGCTCACAGCACATCCAAACATTCTAAGAATAAAAGGGATTCTTATATGGTAGGTGCTTTGGCAAGAATAAATATTAATTTCGATAAATTAAATAAAGAAGCGAAAGCGGCGGCTAAAGCGCTTAATTTCAAAGTACCGTGTTATAATCCTTTTATGAACACAGTGGCGCAGGTAATCGAAATGGTGCATTGTTACTATGATTCGATTAGAATAATAGACCAGTTTATAAAAGAAGGTGTAAATTACGATGAAGTTGTCACTTCCTGGCCGACAAACACCGAATGGGCTGATTTTAAAGTGAATGCCGATAGAGGCGTCGGTTTAATAGAAGCGCCGCGCGGTTTATTGGTTCATGATTATACCATCAATGAAAAAGGTATAGTACAGGCGGCTAATTGTGTAATACCGACTAATCAAAACCTTGCCAACATTGATTTGGACCTTAAGAAAATGATTCCGGAAATCCTTAATAAATCAAAAGAGGAAATTACTCTTCAGGCGGAAATGCTCGTTAGGGCGTATGATCCGTGTATATCCTGCTCGTGTCATATGCTTAATGTAGAATTTGTATAAATGAAAAAGACGCTTGTCATAGGCATAGGTTCGATATTAAGAGGCGATGACGGGCTGGGCATGCGAGTAATAGATGAGATTGAGAAAGAAATTTGCCTGAAAAATATAACTTTAGAGTCGGCGGACGTATCAGGACTTGATCTTTTGAAGTATTTCCCGGGTAATGATAAGATTATTATTGTCGATGCCGCGGATATGAGAGAAGAGCCGGGTAAAATAAAAATATTTAAAGCGGACGAGATTAAAAAAAATTTTTTCAATGAACTTGCTTCGACGCACGGCATGCCATTAACTGAAACTTTAGCTTTAGCTGAAAAAGTAGGCATTACAGCTGAAATTATAATAGTCGCGATACAGCCGGAGGATATTTCTTTTAAATTGGAACTCAGCGAAAAGATAAAAAAAACTATCCCGTTTGTTGTTGATAAGATAAAAGAAATTATTAGTTCAGAGTCCAAGATATAGGGAAACCCGTGCCTGCCTGCCGGTAGGCACGGCGGTTGTCCCTATATATCACGCATATAAGGATAGTACTAATGCACGAACACGCTGAAAAATTACCATTAACTTCTTCTTTTATGTCCGGTCTTGATACCCGCGTTAAAATTCTGAGCATGCTGTATTTTATTTTTTTACTAATAATCGGTGATAATGCCGGTTATTTGAATTTTTGTCTTTTCGGTATTATACTTTTGGCGCTTGCTGTCTTATCCAAAATTTCTTATTCTGTTTTTATAAAACGATACTTGGTGGTTTTACCGTTTCTTTTCATTATAATAATGCTCCTGCCTTTTTTTGGGGAAGGGAAAGCAGTTTTTTCTTTCAATTGGAAGTGGATAAGGGTAAACATTACCGATGAGGGTTTGAAAACTTTTCTAGCGGTTTTTATTAAATCTTTCATGGCTGTTTCGTGCTTAATTATAATTTCGGTTACGACTTCTTTCCCTGATGTCATAAAGGCTCTTAAGACTTTAAAAGTTCCTTTGATTATAGTTACTATTTTTTCCTTTATGTACCGGTATCTTTATCTTATGACGGATGAATTAAAGAAAATGAAAATGTCGGTAGATGCCAGGAGTTTCGGTAAGAAGAAAACGGCTATGCTCAGGGCTTTGGCGTTTTGCGTGGCGGCGTTTTTTTTGAAATCCTACGAACGTTCGGAAAACATCTACCGCGCCATGCTTTCGAGAAATTTTGATAAAGAGTATTTTTTTGAATCCAATTTTAATATGATGGCAAAAGACGCCGTTTTTTTCGCTGTGTTTTTATTCGCGGTGAGTTCGGCATATTTAGCGGGGATAATTTTTAGATGAGTAATAAAGCTGTTTCGGTTAAAGATTTAAATTTTTCATACGCAAACGATAAATCTATTTTGAAAGACATCAGTTTTGATGTTTTTGAAGGAGAGACCATTGGATTAATTGGTCCCAACGGCGCCGGCAAAACAACGCTTCTTTTGCATTTGAACGGTATTTTGCATGGTAAAGGAGAAATTTTTATAAAAGGACAGGAAATGTCTCCCCGAAATTTAAATCAGATAAGAAAAGAAGTAGCGTTTGTATTTCAGGACCCGGAAATACAGCTTTTTATGCCTACTGTTTACGAAGACGTGGCTTTTGGTCCGTTGAACATGGGTTGTTCTAAAGAGACAATAGACGCGAAAGTGGATGAAGCGCTTAAAAAAATAAATATGCTGAGTTTTAAAAATTCTATTACCCATCATCTTTCTTTAGGAGAAAAAAGAAAAGTTTCGTTAGCGACTGTTTTATCAATGGAGCCATCTATTTTAATTTTAGACGAACCGTCGGCTAATCTCGACCCTTCCTCTAAAAATAATTTGGTAAGTTTGTTGAAAAGTTTTAAAGTGACTAAAATTATTGCCAGTCACGATCTGGATTTGATTTATAGATTATGTTCAAGGTGTATTTTGATGTCCGGAGGACAAATTGTTGCCGACGGCAAAGCGGAAGAAGTGTTGGCGAATAAAGCATTATTGGAATTGAACTGTTTAGAAGAGCCGTTATTGCTTAGATTGGATAAAATAAAAATGCCCGCTTTTTAAAAACGGGCATTTTTAATATTCATTATAGCAAATAAGTTTAGTTATTTTTTCTTTTTCGTTACCTTTTTCGCTACCTTTTTCTTTGCCGCTTTTTTCTTTGCCACTTGCAACCACCTCCCCCTTTTAGTTATTAAAAAACTTTTAATTTTTATTTTTCAATTTGAAGTATACAGTATAAAAAATTAAAAGTCAAGAAAACGAAGGATTTTTTTTGAAAAAATTTTTTTTGACAAAGATTTTTTTATGAATTATAATAAATAAGATTTGTCGTCGGCAAATGAGCGCATTTTTTAGCAAAAGTTTTATATGAATCCGGCCGCGATAAAAAATTTTTAAATAGAAAAGTAAAAAAATAAAATGAAAATTTTTAAAAAGATAAATATTTTTTTTGGCGGAGTAAAAATCGCGGACAAAAAACTTTCAACACAGGATATTCCGGTTGTTGATATGCCGTTGCCTGAAAAAGTAATTATTCCTTTGATACAGCATGTTGGTGAACCTGCCGTGCCGGTTATTGAAAAGGGCATGCGCGTTAAAACAGGGCAATTGATAGCGGAATCGAAAGGTTTTATTTCAGCTAACGTCCACGCGAGCATCAACGGAACGGTTAAGGAAATAGTCAGAGCCTATCATCCGAAGATAGGAGCCTGTGGAAGTGTTATAATCGAAAGTGATGATGAAGACGAGTTGGTCCCTCCTGTTATTTTAACAGAAAACGAAGTCGGAAAATTAAGCATAGACGAACTTTTAAATAAAATAAAAAATGCCGGAGTTGTGGGCCTCGGAGGCGCGGCATTTCCCACGCACGTAAAGCTTAAAATCGCCCGCGATAAAAAAGTGGATGTTTTAATAGTAAACGCGGTAGAATGTGAACCCTTTATAACCAGTGATTATCGTCTTATGCTGGAAAATTGCCGTGAAATCGTGCTTGGTTTGAAAGCGGCAGTTAAAATTACAGGTGCTGAAAAAGTTTTTATCGCGATTAAAAAAGATAAAGATAAGGCAATAAAGCTGTTTGAAAAAGAATTAAAAGCGGAAGATAATATAAAAATCGCTAAGGTTAACAAAAAATATCCTCAGGGTGCCGAAAAACAATTGATTAAAACTGTTTTGAATAGAGAAGTGCCTTCCGGCAAATTGCCGCTCGACATAGGTGTTACGGTGAGTAATGTTACTACTTTATACGCGGTTTATGAAGCTATATATAAAGGAAAGGCTCTTTACGAGCAGATAGTTACGGTGAGCGGAAACGGAATAGTCAACCCCGCGAATTTAAGGGTTCGTGTAGGTACGCCTTTAAGAAAAATAGTCGAATTTTGCGGATTGAAAGACGCCGATAAGATTAAGGTCATAATCGGCGGGCCGATGATGGGAACCGCGCAAAGTAATCTGGAAGCTCCCATAGTAAAGGGCAGTAACTGTGTATTGGTTTTTATTGACGAAGAAATTAAAGTTTTTGAAGATAATCCCTGTATAAAATGCGCCAGATGCGCCGAAGTTTGCCCGGCTAAAATTCTGCCGATGAGAATCGCGCAGCTGGCGAGGCGAGATAAGATCAAGGAATTAGACAGCCTTAATATTATGGATTGTATTGAATGCGGATGCTGCGCTTATGTATGTCCGGCCGGCATACCGTTGGTAGAATTGATAAAATTAGGAAAGAATAAAAAAAGAAGAAAGAAATGAATAAAACATTAGTGATAAGTCCGGCGCCGCATTTTAAAAGCGGATTAAAAACCAGTCGTATCATGCTGGAAGTTATTCTGGCTTTGATTCCGGCTATTGCCGCGGCTATTTATTTTTTTGGATGGCGTTCTGTGTGGTTAATAGTAACCTGTGTAGTTTCATGTACCGCGACTGAAGCGATATTCGAAAAGACGCGGGGCATGAAAAATACTCTTCCCGATTACAGCGCGGTGCTTACGGGTATTTTATTGGCGTTGGTTTTGCCACCGGCGATTCCTTTATGGGCGGCGGCGTTGGGAGGAATAATTTCTATCTGTCTGGCAAAGCAATTATTCGGCGGATTGGGTTATAATATATTCAATCCGGCTTTGATAGGCAGGGCTTTTTTAACAGCTTCTTTTCCGGCGATGATGACCGCGTGGATAAATCCTTTTTCTTTAGATACGATTACTTCCGCCACCCCTCTGGGTTTAATGAAATTTTCCGGCATAGAAACGTCCTTAAAAAGTCTTTTTTTTGGAAATGTAGGCGGCTGTCTGGGTGAAACTTCGGCTTTGGCGCTTTTGATAGGGGGTATATATTTAATTATAAGAAAGCTTGTTAAGTGGCGTGTAGTCGCGGGCTTTTTGGGAAGTGTTTTTATTTTTAGTCTTGCCGCGTGGATCATTAAACCTCAGCTTGGAAGTCCGCTTTTTCATCTTCTTTCAGGCGGTATAATGATAGGCGCTTTTTTTATGGCAACTGACCCGGTTACTTCGCCGGTTACAAAAAAAGGCTGTTTTATGTTCGGCGCGGGCGCGGGTATAATGGTAATGGTTATAAGAATTTTCGGCGGGTTGCCGGAGGGTGTAATGTATTCGATTCTTTTAATGAACGGCGTTACTCCTTTAATAAATAAATTTACCGTTCCCCGTCCTTTTGGAGGACAAAAATGAATTTTAAAAAAGAGAGTTTTCTTAAGGAAGCCGTAAAAATAGTTGTGCCTCTTATAATAATAGCGGGAATTTCAGGAGGAATTATCGCCGGAGTCTTTTCCGCGACAAAGCAAAAAATAGAATATCAAAATAAAAAGCGTATAGAGACGGCTATTTTTTCTATTTTGCCTGAAACAAAAAAAATAGAAGAGACCGAAACTGCATCGCGGATTTTATATAAGTGTAAGGATGAAAAAGGTGATTTGATCGCGGTGGCTTTTATTGCCGTAGGACCGGGTTATCAGGATGTGATAAAGGTGCTGGTTGTCGCTGATAAAGAATTAAATGTTGTTAAGGGAATAGAAATTTTGGAAAGCGTAGAAACTCCCGGATTGGGCGCGAAAATTAACGAATTGGCATTTAAAAGTCAGTTTGAAGAAGCCGCGGCGAATTTTGAATTAAGCAAAGAATTTTCTAAGAAGGAAAAAGATAAAACTGTTATTCAGGCTATTACCGGTGCTACTATATCTTCGAGAGCGGTAGTAGATATCGTAAATGCCGAAATCGCGGAAATAAAGAAAATAATTGTAGAGACAAATAAATGAACAACAAACAACTGCTCAATGATTTTATAAAAGGACTCTGGAGGCAAAATCCCGTATTCAGGATGGTTTTGGGGATGTGTCCTACATTAGCGGTAACTAACGCCGCTGTGAACGGTTTTACCATGGGACTCGCAACCACGTTTACTTTGTTGTGTTCAAGTATTATTGTTTCTTCTTTGAGAAAACAAATTCCTAATCAGGTAAGAATTCCGGCTTTCGTAATTATCATTGCTACTTTTGTAACGGTAGTGGATTTGTTTTTGGGTTCGTATTTTCCCCAGATACGGCGGGCGTTAGGGGCGTATCTTCCTTTAATAATAGTAAATTGCATAATACTCGGCAGGCAGGAGGCGTTTGCTTCCAGGAATCCGGTAACTAATTCCATCGCCGACGCGCTCGGAATGGGGCTTGGTTTTACCATGGCTCTGGTTATTCTGGCAAGCGTGCGTGAATTAATAGGCACGGGCAGTATTTTTGGGTATCCGGTACTGGGTTCTAATTATTATGGTCTTGCCATAATGATTTTACCTCCCGGAGCTTTTTTGACGCTCGGCATATTGATAAGCACTATGAACAAAGTTGTAAAAATGATAGAGGCAAAAAAGAGATGAAAGACATTATTTTGCTTTTTGTAGCGGCGGTATTGGTTAATAATTTTGTGCTGAAATATTTTCTGGGTATATGTCCCTTTTTGGGAGTATCCGGAAAAATAGAATCAGCTGTTGGTATGGGATTTGCCACTACTTTTGTGCTTACTATAACCGCTCCGGTTGTGTGGCTGATAAATCATTTTATATTAAAAAGGTTAGGGGTTGAATTTTTACAGTATGTTACCTTTATAATAGTAATCGCCTGCCTTGTTCAATTGGTGGAAATGGTCGTGAAAAAAACAGCGCCTCATCTTTATAAAATGCTGGGGATATATCTGCCTTTGATAACCAGTAATTGCGCTATTTTATTCACGGCGATATTTCTTGTTTTAAGAGAATACAGTTTTCTCCAGAGCGTAGTTTTTGGTTTCGGCGCGGGGTGCGGTTTTACCTTAGCGCTTAGCATAATGGCAGGAATAAGAGAAGAACTTGAATTAGCTGATATACCGGAGTCGGTAAAAGGAGCCGGAATAACTTTGATTGTTGCCGGTTTTTTAGCGCTGGCTTTTATGGGTTTTGGCGGTATGCTCTAAAATGTAATGTAGGGACGCGGCGTGCCGCTTCCGAATATATATATTGTACGTACAGGAAATATAAAAAACATGGGAAATTTAATTTTAATATCAATACTTATAATGGCGGGACTGGGGGCAATACTGGGGATAGGGTTGATTTTTGCCTATCGCAAGCTAAAAGTGGAAGAAGACGAACGCTTAAAGCAGATTCTGGAAACCCTGCCCGGTTTAAACTGCGGCGGATGCGGCTATGCCAGTTGTGAAGATTTCGCTAAAAAATTGCTTGAGGGAGAAGCCCCTATAGATGCCTGCAAAGTCGGCGGAGAAAAGATAGCCAAGGAACTTGAAAAGTATGTTGAAAAAGGGGATTCAGCTCAAAAAGATTCAAAAAAGGTGCGGCTTAAGTGTAATGTCGTAGAAGGCCGCAAGGTAAGGACAGCCCAATATTACGGTATTAAAAAGTGTATTTCAGCAAATGCCTTAAATTCTTCGGGATTTGCCTGTTTTGACGGATGTTTGGGTTTAGGGGACTGTGTGGGGGTTTGCCCTGTTTCGGCTATTACGATGGTGGAAGGCAGACCCGAAGTAAACCTCAAAAAATGCATAGGATGTGGTAAATGTGTGGGTGCCTGCCCGCGCAATTTATTCGACCTTACGGTATTAAAAGAAAAAACGAACGAGATTGTTATAGTGGGCTGTAATTGTACCCAAAAAGGCGCTGTAGTAATGAAGATGTGCAAATCCGGCTGTATAGCCTGCGGTAAATGCGTAAAAACTTGTCCTGTCGAAGCTATAACTCTCACCAATAATCTCGCCTATATTGACCCTCAAAAATGTACTACCTGCGGTAAATGCGTGGAAGTCTGTCCGACCAAGGCAATTTATTCAAATCCGGAATAATAGAATTAATCTTGTAGGGTTCATGCTACTTGTCCTGAGTTTATCGAAGGATGCCTGAACCGTTATAGAAATTTTAAAACATATTATACGAGGATGAGAAAAGATGGAAAATAAAGAATGTAAAATTTGTAAGACCGGTAGTTATAGTAAGTGAAAACTTAGCAGTAGGGAAATTTGGAGTGCATTGTCCCCGCTGTGGTTTTTATCTATTTCGCAAAAAGGTACTCATAAAAAGCAATTTTTTAGATTGATTTCACTGAATGTTTATAGTAAGCTATAGGTATTCAGTTATTTGATGGCAATAGGCTATTGAAAAAAGTAATGGGGCATATGAAGTTATAAAAAAAGTGAACAAACGGCAAAGCAGGGATTTTTATTAAGAATAAGTAATTATTTTTTTTCACATTTAGGAAAGCGTTTTCTTTTATAGGCATAATGTGAGAATAAATAAAGTTTATTAGACGTTGTTTTTGAAAAAATGGAGGGGTGTGAAATGATGAAAAAAGTATTATTGGTAAGCGGTATTTTTTTATTTTTGATTGCAGGGTTATATTTAACAGCGGTGGCTCAGGAATATCCATTCAAGGGTGAAGCAAAACAAGGGCAAGAAATAGGCCTGGAAAAATTACAGCCTGAAATAGGATGTGAAAGAGAAACGGGTAATTCGGCCCGGAGTAGAGAAATAATCACATCTAAAATAAAACAAAAAACCGGTCAAGATAAAACCATAGTAAAAATCAACAAACTTACCGGAACCCCGCATAGAATAATAGGAGGAGGCTTAAGTATAACACCGCAGGACAAACAAAAAATGAAAGGTGCGATAGAAAAGCTAAAAAGTGTAACCAAATCTACAGAAGAGCGGAAGACAAGAAAAAAAGGAGAAGGTTTATTAGATACCCAGAAAGTTCTTGATGAAACCGCCCGCAACTTCATAAAAAACAATCAGGATATATTGCAAGCCGACGAAACAAATTTAAAACTGTTAAGAATCCAAAAAGTCAGAAGCAAAGCCTACATAAATTATCAGCAATACTATCAAAATATTCCCGTCTACGGCGCGGTGGTAAGCGTGGTTTTAAACGAGGAAGGCAAAATACCGTCGTGCGGTTCGGATTATCATAAAGATATAAATATCTCCTCAACACCGACTCTGACAGAAGTCCAGGCGCAAGAAATAGCCAAGCAAGACGCGCAGTTCAATCCAGCGGAAGATAAAGTCATAATGGATGAATTGTTGATACTTCCCGTCAACGAAAATGATGCTTATCAATATCATTTAGCCTATAAACTTGCCGTATCAAAATGCAGTCCTCCTGCCTGCTGGATGTATTTTATAGACGCGCATACTGGAGAAATTCTGGTTAAATATAATAATTTAAAAGATGATATTCTGTCAGGTAATGTTACCGGGCAGATATTTCCCGAATATAATACCGATTTATCTCAAACAGTGCCCTTCAGGTATGAATATGTAAATATCCCTAATCAATCTCTTAATACAACTACGGATAATAGCGGGAAATACACTTTTTCTCTTGCTGTAGGAACATATACTTTATCCGTACCGCTAAAAGGGCCTTGGGTTAGAGTAATAACTGGAACCGATACGGAAACTATTTACACAAACTCCGCTACCGTGCCGGAGACGTATAATGTAAATTGGGATTCTTCTGTTGCTACCATTGCAGAAATGAATGTTTTCTATCATGTGAATAAAATTTATGATTATGTGAAAAACACCCTGAGATGTGACGGCATGGATTGGCAGATGTCTGCCAAAGTTAATAAACAGAATTACGCAAATGCTTATTATTCTCCGGTTTTAAAAGAGATAGTTTTTGGAGATGGCGGCGATAAGTATGAAAATTTCGCCTTATTTTCAGATGTTATTTATCATGAGTACACACACGCTGTCACAGATGTTATATACCGGCAGGTAGGTATTGATATGCTTCCGAGCGGTGAACCCGGAGCGATACATGAAGGGTTAGCGGATTATTTTGCCTGTACGATAAATGGAGATTCTGTTGAAGGTGAGGGTGTATTAGGTAATTCCGCAAGAGATTTAAATAATACCCTAAAATATCCCAATGACATTAAATATGAAGTTCATAAAGATGGTATGATAATAGGAGGCGTATTCTGGGATTTGAGGGCGAATTTAATCGGATTATATGGAGAAACGAAAGGAAAAGAGATAGCTGATGAGTTGATTCATAACGCTCGTTTTGGGTATCCTGTGACATTCTCAGAATATTATTTACAAATATTACTCTCCGACGATGATGACGACAGCGTTTTTAACGGTACACCACATTCAAATCAAATTATAGCTGCGTTTCAAAAACACAACATATCTTTGCCGGATTGTTATTGTTTAATAGAGTTTCCCATAAATAAAAGTTATGTAAGAGATCAAATAAGTGTTATCGGCATAGCTTGTTCCATTAATCCGGCTGATTTTAAAAGCTATGAACTATATTGTTGGGGGGAAGATATAAAAGAAAAGGTTTTTGACAGTGAATATCTTCTTAACTCTTCCACGACGCCTGTTAGTCAAACAGGTTTATTGGGTATTTGGGATACGACGGACATAGATAATTATAGCAATCCTAAATTTAAAGACGACAGGTATTGCTTAGGCGTAAAAATAATCAAGCAAAATGGAGAAGAAAGGGTTTTTTATGCGCATGATATAGTTGTTGATAATGAAAACAGCATCTCTGAAATTGAAGATTTGGGAGAGACGGGAGCTTTTTCAGGAGAGGAAATGAAATTTAATATTAAGTTTAAACTTTTTGACGATCCCATCGGGCCTTACGGAGGAGATGTGTTTTCTGCTTCCAATTTGCCGCCTAATGCGTCATTCGATCCTGAGGCAAAACTTTTCACATGGACACCTTCGGAATCCGATATGGGTAAAACGTATGAACCCGTTTTTAGTATATCTGATTCTCAATATACCGTCAGTTGCAGAATAAAGATACGCGCAGTAGAAGCGAAAAAGATAAGGGTTTACGCTTATACTAAAAGTGTAGCCAAATATAATGAAAAGATTGTTTGGATTGAAAAAAACATTCTCAGAGGGGTAGAAGAGGTACTTGTCTATGACACTAATACAGGCATAAAATCCATACTTGACAGCGGGAGCGCGGAAAAAGATAACGTAAGAATTTACGAGAATAATGTTGTTTGGGACGAATATTGCGCCGGCGAATACTATGTTGCTTATTACGATATTTCTGGCGGAATAAAAAGAACGGATATTTCGAGAAAATTAACATATCCTCCAACAGTTGATATTTATGGGGATATAATCGTTTGGAAAGGCAAGAGTATCTATAAATACGGTTCCGAGATTTATATGCATAAAATTTCAACCGGAGAAACAACGCAGATAAGCGCTCAATTGTCCTATCCTTCCGATAGAAGCAATCCCGCCATATACGAAAATAAGATTGTATGGCAGGATATGAGGAATGGTTATTATGATATTTATATGTTTGATGTTTCTATCAGAGAAGAAAAGAAAATTATTTCCGCGATAAATCATCAGACATTTCCTGACATTTATGAGAATAAAATCGTTTGGCTGGACAGAAGGAATGCACCTCTCGATAATAATAATACTTATGACATTTACGTCTATGACATATCAACGCAGGAAGAAAAGAGGATTACCGAAAAGCCATTAGAAATTGATGGGATGAGTATTTGCGGAGATAAAATCGCTGTTAGAAGTTATAAAAAAGAAACAGATGAATGGGGAGAATGGCTTTTCTTTTATAGTCTGTATATATATGATATCTCAACGGGTGGGAAAATACAGCTCGTCAAGGAAAAGGAATACGTTACAAAGCCGTTTCTTTGTGAAAAACAAATTGTTTGGGTGGATAATATAAATGAATTTTGGGGAGAGTGGTTGCGTATTGTGACTTTACCGGAGGATTTTGATATTTTTAATTTTTCTCTTCAAACCGGTTGGAGTTATTTATCTTTGCCGATAGAACCATTGGACAGTAACATAGAAGCTATCCTGTTTCCTATATCCGGCAAATACGACCAGATAAAATCTTGTACGCAATCTCGCATTTATGTAGGCGGATCATATATAGGTGATTTGACGCAACTGCATGCTGGGCAAGGGGTTAGTATTTTGATGACAGAACCCGCTATTCTCAGTGTAGAGGGGAACAATGTTGGGACCGTGCTTCCTGTAATTAATGGTGGTTGGAACTTTTTGGGTTTGACAAGTTTGGAAAGCAAACCCGTTAGTGAATTGATGGATATTAATCAGGTAGTTCAGATATATACATTAAAACCCGGTTCTCCGGATACGAGTGATGCCAATAAATTATATTATCCGGCGAATTTTACAAATTTTGAACCGGGCAAAGGATACTGGATTAAAAAGGATACCACGCCCCCCACAGGTACAATCAATATAAATTATGGGGCGGTATATACCACGGCTACTTATGTAGCTTTAAGTCTTGTTGCTTTTGATATAGACAGCCAAGTGACGGAGATGCAAATTGCAAACGATCCTAATGTGGGATGGGCAGGCCCTTGGCCATTTGCTGCGACTAGGAATTGGACACTTCCTTGGGGAAATGGAACAAAGACCGTTTATGCCAGATTTAAAGATAAAGCTGGCAACTGGTCGGAACCTATATCAGACACTATTATATTAGATACCAGTTTGCCAACGACGCCTGTAGTTACCGACGGAGGAGTTTATACTTCAAGCACTACTCAGCTTCAAGTAGGCTGGTCTGGATGTTCAGACCCGGAGTCCAATCTTGCCGCGGGTCAATATGCCATAGGTACGAAATTAGGCGGGACTGATGTAAAAAACTGGACGCAATTTATGCCTCCGGCGTCAGCAAATCCTTTTACGGTAAGCGGGCTAACTTTAACCACCGGGAAAACATATTACATAAGTTTAAAATTCCAGAATGGCGCGGGACTATGGAGTAATCCCGGTTGTTCGGATGGCATAAAAGTTGATACCACCGCTCCATCAACACCCGTAGTCATCGACGACGGAGATACTACAACAAGCCAAACCCAGCTTCATGCCACCTGGATCTCAAGCGATGCAGAGTCAGGAATAGCGGAATATCAATATGGTATAGGTACATCAAAAGGCGTAGCAGACATCGTAACCTGGACAAACACCACCGCCACCTCTATTACAAAGACAGAATTAACTTTAACCAACGGAGAAACCTACTACTTCACTGTTCACGCCAAAAACGGCGCGGGACAGTGGAACGGGCCCGGTTATTCAGACGGAATAACTGTCAACGCCACTGCCACCACTGAAACCCCATGGCAAACAAACCAGAGCGGAACATTATACACAAACATAGCATGGAATTACACCATGGGCTATCACTTCACGCCCCAAGAAGACGGCAAAATAACAAAATTAGGCGGATACTTCAACGGAACAAAAACAGTGTATCTGTGGAATAAGACTACCGGAGCGCTTTTGGCGCAGACCACGGTTACAGCGAATAACGCGTGGGCATATACCGGCATAACTCCAGTATCAGTAATTAAAGGCCAGACATATACCGTGGCAGTATATTTAAACAGCTCAGGAGCAAGTTATAGACCAGGAATTAACTTGCCGCAGATTTACGGCAATATAAAAATTGAAAGCTCTACCTATGTCTACGGCAATTCACGGCCGACAAACATAATAACTTCTACAATGTACGGCCAAGCGGATATAGGATTTGCGGCTAATTAAAGATTTTACGACATCGACGACACCAGTGAATATATTTATAAAAACGCGGGAAATGTTTTAAGAAATGATATAGTGTTGGAACATAACTACAGAAATAAAAATCTTGACAAAGACGGGAGGGTATGATATTCTTACTTCAAATTCAGGACCTTTTAAGCTAGCTCGGAGAGGCTGGTAAGGGAGAAGAAGATGGTAGTTTTAGGTAAAATAATAAAAAAACTCACGTGCTTAATGAAAAGCGGGTGGGTTATTTTTTTGCCTTGAGCTTAAGAATCAGCGTAAAGGAATAGTGTAATGAATTTAAAAAATCTCAGAATAATAATGGATGAATTGGCGATTGAGAGAGCTTTAAAGAGAATTGCCCATGAAATTTTAGAAAGAAATAAGAGTATTAAAAATCTGGCTGTGGTAGGTATTAGAAATAAAGGCGCTTATCTTGCCCAACGCCTGGTCGCTTATATGGAGGAAATAGAAAAAAGTGTTGTGCCTGTGGGCATTCTCGACATTAATCTTTACCGCGACGATTTGTCGGTTATCGCTACCCAGCCGGTTATCCGTAAAACGGAAATAAATTTTGACATAGAAGATAAAAAGATTATTCTGGTGGATGATGTGTTATTTACCGGCCGCACTATAAGGTGCGCTATGGACGCGTTGGTTGATTTTGGTCGGCCGAAAAACATTCAGCTTGCCATTTTGATTGACCGCGGGCATCGTGAACTGCCCATAAGAGCCGATTATGTCGGCAAAAACGTGCCTACTTCAAACAATGAAATAGTCGAAGTTATGTTGTCTGAAGTAGATAAAAAAGATCAGGTTATTATCGGAGAGAAAGACATTGATAGAGAATAATAATATCGAATGGAAAAGAAAAGATTTGCTTGGTATTGAAGAATTATCCTCTCAGGAAATTAAGTTGATTCTGGATACCGCGACAGCTTTTAAGGAAATTTCCACCCGCCCTATTAAAAAAGTACCTACTTTGCGCGGTAGAACGGTAGTAAGTTTATTTTTTGAACCATCCACGCGTACCAGAGTTTCTTTCGAACTGGCCGCGAAACGTCTGAGTGCCGATACTATCAGTATTTCCGCCAGCACGAGTTCGGTAGTAAAGGGGGAAACTTTTAAAGACACTGCTTTGAATATAGAAGCTATGAAAGTGGATGCCATTATCATAAGACATTCCTGCGTGGGCGCGCCTTATATTTTAGCTGATTTAATTAAGCCTTCGATTATCAATGCCGGAGACGGCGCGCATGAGCATCCGACGCAGGCGCTTCTGGACGCCTTTACCATTAAAGAGAAAAAAGGACGTATAGAAGGACTTAAAGTAAGCATCGTCGGGGATATTGCCCATTCACGGGTGGCGCGTTCTAATATTTGGGCTTTGCGAAAGTTAGGTGCCGAGGTTACGGTTTGCGGGCCTGAAACGCTTTTGCCGCCGTTTATCGAAAAAATGGGTGTTAAAAAAACTACTAATTTGGATGAAGCCATTGAAGGTGCTGATGTCATAAACATTTTAAGAATACAGCTTGAGAGGCAGAAAATGAATTTGTTTCCGTCTATCAGGGAGTACGCCTCTGAATTCGGCATTAATAACGAAAGACTAAGAAAAGCCAAGAAAGATGTATTAATAATGCATCCCGGGCCGATTAATCGCGGTGTTGAAATTTCACCTGAAGTGGCGGATGGGAAATATTCTGTAATTCTGGAACAGGTAACCAACGGTATAGCCGTGAGAATGGCTGTTTTATATTTATTGTTAGGAAAGGAAGGCTCATAATCCATGGCGCTTTTAATAAAGGGTGCGAAAGTTATAGACGTTAAAAATAAAGTAAACGGTTTTTTCGACGTTCTGGTAGATAAGGGAAAAATTGCCGCGATAGGCAAAAATGTAAAAACACCGAAGGGTGTTAAAATTTTAGACGCGAAAGGGAAAATACTCGCGCCCGGTTTTATAGATATGCATACACATTTAAGAGTGCCGGGGCGGGAAGATGAAGAAGATTTTCTTTCCGGGTCCAGAGCCGCGGCGAAAGGCGGTTTTACGTCCGTAGTTACCATGGCTAATACCGAACCTGTCATAGATAACCAGGGAGTAGTGGAATTTATATATTCGCGTAGTAAAAAAGAGGCTTTGATAAACGTGTTTTGCGTGGGCGCGGCAACCAAAGAATTGAAAGGAGAAAGCCTGACCGACATGGCCGATTTAAAAAAAGCCGGGGCAGTAGCTTTTTCCGACGACGGGCATTGTATCAAAAACGCTCATACGGCAAGAAGAGTTTTTGAATACGCGAAAATGCTTGATATGACGGTTATTTCACATTGCGAAGAAAAGAATCTGGTTGGTGAAGGTGTGATGAACGAAGGTTTTGTTTCGGCTAAGTTAGGATTTAAAGGTATACCCGCGCAGGCGGAAAGTATTATGGTAACCCGTGATATACAACTGGCAAAGTTAACAGGCGCTAAAGTGCATTTCGCGCATGTAAGCTGTAAGGAATCGGTTGATTTAATCCGTCAGGCAAAAAAAGAAAAAATACGCGTAACCGCTGAAACCTGTCCGCATTATTTTTCTCTTACCGATGAACTTGTCGGTACGTTTAATACCATTTTTAAAGTAAATCCTCCTTTGCGAGCGGCCGAAGATGTAAAGGCAATTAAAAAAGGTCTGGCAGACGGAACTATTGACTGTATAGTGACGGATCATGCCCCTCACGCGGGATCAGAAAAAGATGTTGAATTTGAGTACGCTCCTTTTGGCATGACCGGCCTTGAGACTGCCCTGGGGATTTCCATAAAAGAACTTGTGGAGGGGAAGGTGCTGAGCTTAGAGGAATTGATTAAAAAATTTACGGTTATGCCCGCTTCCATTTTGGGATTAAATAAAGGAAGCCTTGAAATCGGAGCGGATGCTGATATAATTATATTTGAACCTGATACCGGATGGATTTTTAAATTGGAAGATATAGAATCAAAAAGCAAAAATTCTCCTTTTATAGGAAGAGAATTAACCGGTAAAGTCAGCGATGTGATTGTCGGCGGAAGACAGGTTTTAGAGAATGGTAAGTGGTAATAATTAGTGTATAGCAAGCAGTTAATAGTTTAATAGTGAATGGTGAATAAGGAAAAATGTAGATAAGGAAATTGTGTTCTTGCGACGTAAAACGATAATAAGCCGCACTTAGTATTTCACTCTAAATAAAAATACCGGCTTTTTATTTGTGGATAAGTCGAAGGATTTATTATTATTTTCAGATTTTGGATTTAACTATTCACTATCGACTATTTACTATTAACTAATTCAGGGGGGAGCATGAAAAAGAGGATAATATCGGTTTTGATTGTCGCGGTGATGATGTTTAGTATAGGCTGTGCGGCTAAAGAATATATGGTTTTAAAATCCGCCGACAGGAATAACGCTGAAGATTGGCTTGAAATGGGTAATTTATTGTATCGTTTGAGAGATTACGGCACATCTATAGATTATTATGAAAAAATTCTGGATAATTATCCCGACAGTGTCTATGCCGAAGTTTCCAAAAAGAAACTTGAAAAAGCCAAAAA
>JBDRBQ010000006.1:0-4884 GCA_043822625.1 Candidatus Omnitrophota bacterium
ATACGTAAAAAATTCGGCCGCTCTTTTCATATAAGAGAAGTGGATACCGGTTCCTGCGGCGCCTGTGAATCGGAAATCATTGCCGCGACAAATCCTATATATGACATACAGCGGTTCGGAATAGATTTTACGGCCTCTCCGCGTCATGCCGATGCCCTGCTTGTTACCGGGCCGTTGTCAAAAAACATGGTTACGGCGTTAAAAAAAACATACGCGGCTATGGCAGAGCCTAAATTTGTTATTACACTGGGGGATTGCGCTTTGAATGGAGGTATTTTTAAAGACGCTTATTATGTTGAAGGCAAGATAAATGAAATCGTTGCGGTAACTTTTCATATTCCGGGATGTCCGCCTGATCCAGAAAGCATTATCAGAGCAATGTTAATTTTTCTCAGACAAGTTTGATTTTCAATCAAGGCAGTTTTTCCTTGCCGCGGATAATATAGGCGCCGCTCAGTTCTTCTATTATGCTCAGAACTTAGCACTAAGCAAAAGCTTATGGTGAGTGTAGTCGAATCCACTTGCCCTGAGAGAAGATTGCGGTTTTTAAGCCAGGGATGAGTCGAAGGATTTATTTTTGATTGAAAAAGATAGAAAAGTTCAGTACAATTACAAGAACTGTTTTTAATTTTATAGGGAGAATAAGAAATGTTTGAACATGTGCATTATTTGCTGGATAAAATATCGCCGTCGCATTTAAATATTATGATACTGCTTGGATTGGTTTTGTTTGGTGGTATTATCGGTGGACGCGTATTCCAAAAATTGAGAATTCCGCAGGTAGTTGGATATATAGTAATAGGTATCATAATCGGCGCTTCCGGTTTAGGTATCGTCGATGCAAAGGTTATTGAAATGCTGAGGCCTTTTAACTATTTTGCCTTAGGTATGATTGCTTTCGTGATAGGCGGAGAATTAAAAAAAGACATTTTCCGTAAATACGGTAAACAGCTTACCTATACCCTTGTCTGTGAGGCGATGTTCGCCTTTTTCGTGGTAGCTTTACTTGTGGGAATTGTGGGAACTTTTGTGCTGAAAGACGCTAAATTAGCGTGGTGCTTAGGATTTTTGCTTGGCGCCATAGCTTCGGCCACGGACGCGGCTTCCACCATGAGTGTTTTTTGGGAATACAAAACAAAAGGACCCTTGACCACCACTACTTTAGGTGTTGTCGCGCTTGATGATGCTCTGTCTTTTTTGCTTTTCGCCGTAATTTCCACTTTAGTGGGGATTGTTTTGGGAAACGGTCATCACGGCGGCATCATGGCTACGCTATCTCTTATTTCTTATGAAATAGGAATGTCTATAGTTGTGGGTATTTTAGCCGGATTTCTGCTTATCAAAATTCTTGACGCGCCCGAAGAAGAAGAAAGAACGCTTACTATTTCTATCGGTATTGTGCTTTTTCTTTTGGGTTTATCTTTGGCGATGAATATAGAAATGCTTATAGCCGCCATGACGTTGGGAACAGTGGTGGTTAATCTGCGTCCTCGAAAAAGCAAACAAATCTTTAAATCCATAGGAAGCTTTATGCCGCCCATATATGTTTTATTTTTTGTTTTAGTCGGGGCTTCCCTGAATTTAAGACATGTTCCTTTAGTAGTTATTGTGTTTGTGGGCTGTTATCTGATTGGTAGGTCCGTCGGTAAAATGGCGGGCGCCAATTTCGGCGCGAGGTTATCTAATTCAGCTAAAACTGTCAGGAAATATTTACCGTTATGTCTGTTTAGTCAGGCGAGCGCGGCTATTGGATTGGCTATTCTTGCTTCAAACCGTTTTCCCGGAGAAGTGGGAGCAGTTGTCGTTACTATAGTTACCGCTACCACTTTTCTTCTGCAGATTTTAGGGCCGCCTTTTGTTAAAATAGCCGTAACCAAAGCGGGCGAAGCGGGATTAAATATTACCGAAGAAGATCTAATCCGTAAAATAAAAACGGAAGAAATGATGGATAAAAATCCGCCGCTTATCCATAAAAATATGCATTTGGAAGAAATTCTGAAAATATTCAGTCAGACCACGAATTTATATTATCCGGTAGTGGACAAAGATAAAAAATTGGTCGGCATTATAAGCGTGGACAGTATTAAGAATACATTTATGGAACAGGAACTCGACAGCCTGCTTTTAGCCGATGACCTTGCCGAACCCGCGGTAGCAGTGATTAACGATAAAACTACGGCCGCGAATGTTAAGGAGCTTTTAGACAAACATAATTTAGACTATCTGCCGGTAGTGAATGAAAAAGAAGAGATGGTAGGTTTCCTCGAGAGAAGAACACTAAGTAGATTTATTTCCGCTAAAATTATAGAACTGGAAAAACAGTCGGAATCGTTGGAGCAGGCAGTGTAATTTATTAAACCGATTATTATTGAAGAGAGAATCATTATGGAAAAAGAAAAATATCCTTTTAGTACAATAGAACCTAAGTGGCAAAAATACTGGGCAAAGTCCGGCATTTTTAAAATGAATCCCGCTTCACCCAAGCCGAAGTATTACTGCTTGATGATGTTTCCTTATCCGTCGGCGTCTTTACATGTCGGGCACGGTCGCAATTATATTATCGGCGACGCTGTAGTTCGGTTTAAAATAAACCGCGGCTACAATGTGCTTACGCCCATGGGATGGGATTCTTTCGGGCTTCCAGCGGAAAACGCGGCTATAAAAGGCGGCATACACCCTAAAATTGCTACTTTTAAAAACATTGAGAAAATGAAATCCCAGCTTTATGATTGGGGTGTGGTTTACGACTGGGACAGAGAAGTAACTTCCTGCAAGCCCGATTATTATAAATGGACGCAGTGGCTTTTCTTGAAGCTTTATGAAAAGGGTTTGGCGTATAAAAAAAAGGCGCCGGTTAACTGGTGTCCCAATTGTAAAACGGTTCTGGCAAACGAGCAGGTAGTAAACGGCGCTTGTGAACGCTGTGAGGCGCAGGTTGAAGAAAAAGATTTGGAGCAGTGGTTTTTTAAAATAACCGATTACGCTAAAACGTTGCTTGATGATTTGAAACTACTTAACGACTGGCCTGAGCGAGTTCGGCTTATGCAGGAAAACTGGATAGGCCGCAGTGAAGGCGTTGAGATTGATTTTAAATTGGAAGAAACGGGCGAAGTAATAAAATGTTTTACCACCAGAGTAGATACTATTTTCGGCGCGACTTACATGGTGCTCGCGCCTGAACATCCGCTTGTGCCGGAACTTATAAAGGATGTCCGGAATAAAGAGGAAATAGAAAATTTTATAAAAAAGGTAAAAAGTGAGAGTAAAATAGAAAGAACTTCCTCAGAATCAGGTAAGGAAGGAATTTTTACCGGTAAGTATGTTATCAATCCGGTTAACGGTAAAAAGATTCCGCTGTTGCTCGCGAATTATGTTCTGGCAGGGTATGGCACCGGAGCTGTTATGGCTGTGCCGGCGCATGACCAGAGAGATTTTGAGTTCGCTAAGAAATACAAACTGCCTTTTATGGAAGTGATCAAGTCACCAGTTACCCCATGCCTACCGGCAGGCAGGAGTCACCAGTCACCAGATTGCGCTTTTGAGGATGCGGGGATTTTAGTGAATTCGGCTCAATTTGACGGGTTATCCTCGGAACAAGCGAAAGAAAAAATTGCCGTGTGGATGCTGGAAAAAGGCATCGGCAGGAAAAGTGTACAGTTTAAAATCAGAGACTGGCTGATTTCGCGACAGAGATACTGGGGGGCGCCGATACCGATTATATACTGCGATAAGTGCGGTATGGAACCGGTTCGTGAGGAAAATTTGCCGGTACTATTGCCGGAAAAAGTGGAATTTAAACCCACCGGAGAATCTCCTTTAAAACAGGACGAAAATTTTATTAATACGGAATGTCCCAAATGTAAAGGCGCGGCACGCAGGGAAAGTGACACCATGGACACGTTTGTGGATTCATCGTGGTATTATTTGCGGTATCTTTCTCCGAAGGACGACACAAAGGCCTTCGATAAAGAACTGGTGAATAAGTGGCTGCCGGTAGACCAGTATATCGGCGGTGTCGAACATGCTATTTTGCATCTTTTATATTCGAGATTTATTACCAAAGTTATTTACGATATGGGTATGATTTCTTTTGAGGAGCCGTTTAAAAAGTTATTTACTCAGGGCATGATAGTTAAAGACGGGGCGAAAATGTCCAAATCGAAAGGCAACGTCGTGAGTCCGGACGCGCTGATAGAAAAATACGGCGCAGATACCGTGCGGCTCTATACTCTTTTTATTGCTCCGCCCGAAAAAGATGCCGAGTGGAACGACAGGGCGGTTGAAGGCGCCTATAGATTTTTAAACCGGTTGTGGGATTTATCCATGACCGCGATCGAAGGAACGGAGGCATCCCGTGGCGATGAGGAGGCGCGGGAACAGTTAATAAGAAAGACGCATCAGGTTATAAAAAAAGTTACTTCGGATATGGAAGGGGCTTTTCATTTTAATACGGCTATTAGCGCTATTATGGAATTAATAAATGAACTAAGCCGTCTTGCGCAGGCTGGCAGGCTTTCTTTGTCGAGGAATGAAGAGACGGTATTTAAGGCCGTAGAGACGGCGGTTATTTTAATCTCGCCGTTCGCTCCGCATATTGCCGAAGAATTGTGGCAGAAGATGGGCAATAAAAAAAGTATTCTTGAACGCGCGTGGCCTGAGTATGATGAAGCAGTTTTAGAAGAAGACAGGGTAAGTGTAGTAGTTCAGATTAACAGTAAAGTCCGTTCTAAGATAGAGGTATCGAGAGGGATTTCAGAAGAAGATTTGCGGAAGATATGTTTACAAAACGAAAACATAGGAAAGCACATAGAAGGAAAAACAATAAAAAAATTTATCGTTGTACCGGATAAATTAGTGAATATCGTCATTTGAATAAAAAGGTAG
>JBDRBQ010000007.1:0-2123 GCA_043822625.1 Candidatus Omnitrophota bacterium
CTGAAGGTTTTAATAACAAAATCAAACGGCTTAAGCGAATGGCTTATGGATATAGAGATGTTGAATACTTTTTGCTTAAAATTCATCAACATTGCGGATTATTAAACCCAAGATTCTTACACTAAATGCGAATGAACCAAAAATCTTGAGAGTGAACAAATATACGCGGTTATTAATAGTTATAAAAATGATTTCGCGCTAAAAATAGGTGCCAAAAAAATAAGCTTTATCAAAAGATACGCGTTTTTACTACGTGATAAGTGCCGCCGGAAAATAGAAAACCATATCTCTTCTCCTCAACGGGAGATATTATCAGGCGTTTTGCTGGGGTTGAGAAAAAATTTTCCGCCGGAAATAGAAAATATTTTTGTGAAAACAGGGACCATGCATCTATTGGCAATAAGCGGGCTCCATGTCGGATTAGTGTTGCTGGTGCTTGTGTTTTTGCTGAAAACAGTTCATGTGCCAAGGAAAGCGCGCTTTTTTATCCTGATTTTATTTTTATTACTGTATATTCCTTTTACCGGCTCAAAGGTTCCGGTTATAAGGGCATCGGTGATGGCGATAGTGCTTTTGACGGGCTTTATCCTGGAACGGGAAAGCGATGTTTTAAATTCTTTAGGAATAGCGGCTTTAGGGATTCTTTTATTCGCGCCAACCCAGATTTTTTCGGCCGGTTTTCAGTTGTCTTTTATTTGCCTTCTGGCAATTATATGGTTATCCCCGCCAATACAAAAATTTTTCGATTCTTTAACGCCGCCTGCCGCGAGTAAAAATAAGATACTTTTTTGGGTTAAAAGCTCGGTTGCGGTTTCTCTGGCGGCATGGATTGGCACCTTGCCGATAATCGTTTATTATTTTAATAATGTGTCTTGTTTGACGATTTTAGCGAATTTAGTTGCCATTCCGCTTTTATTTTTGATAATAATTTTTTCATGCGCGTTTTTGCTTTTGCCGGGATTTTTGGCGGTTGTATTCGGCGGCATAACCGCTTGGATGACCGGGCTGTTGCTTGATTATCTCGGTTTCTTAAGCCGCGCGCCGTTTGGGTTTTACAAAATGGCTCCGCCGTCGCCAATAGTCATTATGGTTTTTTATGTTCTATTGATTCTTGTGTTTTACAGCCGCGTTTTTAGAATAAGAATTTTTTATCCTTTGACCGCGGCTCTTTTGGTTTTAAATTTTTGTGTCTGGCCGCGGGCATTTGAAAGACGCCCCGAAGAAATAAAGATAAATTTTTTTGACGTAGGCTTTGCCGACAGCGCTTTGATAGAAACACCGGACGGCAGGCATATTTTGATAGACGGAGGTTCTTTTTACGGGAATTGCGGGGAAAATATAATAGCGCCGTATCTGTGGAGCAGGAATATAAAAACGCTGGACGCGGTTATTTTAAGTCACCCTGAGGCGGATCATTTCGGAGGACTTATTTTTATTATGGACAATTTTACGGTAAAGGCTTTTTTTGATAACGACCAGAGAAACGACAATTTTTTATGCGACGAAGTTTATGCTGTGTTGTATAATAAAAAAATCCAGCGTTATGCGATTTCGGAAGGGGAAGCGATACGCGGTTTTGAAGACGTTGAAATTATGGTATTTAATCCGCCGCTTGAAAAAATCACGGGAACCGCGCGGGATTTGAATAATAATTCTGTGGTAGTAAAAATCAGCTATAAAGATTTCAGCGTTATTTTCCCCGGAGACATTCAAGCGCCGGGGTTGAGGAATCTAATGCGATACAACGATAATCTTAAAGCCGACGTTATTAAAATGCCGCATCATGGTTTGGAAAACAGCGCAGAACTTTCCATGGCATTGGATTTTATCAGCCCTTCTTTGGCGGTAATCAGTGCCGGTTATGCCGGGGGCGGTAAAAAAAGGGAGATTGCTGAGACAAAACGCATGTTGTCAGGGAAAAATATCAAAATACGCGATACGGCAAAAAGCGGTTTCATCAGTATCACAAGCGATGGAGAAGGGTTTGAAGTAGAAACAGTTAAAACAAATTTTACAATAGAATGATTTAATAGCGCATAATTGATAGGATAAAAGGGGACAGACACCGTTTACCGTTTTAAAGGAAAATGTCAAATGTGAAGATCTGACCCCGTGACACTCGA
>JBDRBQ010000008.1:0-35523 GCA_043822625.1 Candidatus Omnitrophota bacterium
GAACCCTTAAAAACTGTTTGGTATTTAAATAGTTTCAATTACTGTCGCATGGTCTGCCTCAGGCGGGGGTTAGGGGAGATTTTTAAAGATTCTCTTTCTAAACAGAGTAATGCAAAATTAAAGTTGTACATGCGGTTAATATTTAGGAAGTTTTTCATTCACCATTGAACCATTTAACTATCCACTATATGTGGAGAAGATATGATTATTATTTACGTTTTAGCGGGAATTTTAATATTATTAGCGTTGGTTTTGACAGCTGTTGGAATTATCTTTAAAGAAGAGATAAACGCTGTTTTTGAAAGAGACCCAGCGGCGGCAAGTTTCATAGAAGTAGTCTTGACTTATTCGGGGCTTCATGCCGTCATCGCGTACAGAATAGCGCATTGGCTGAAAAAAAGCAGTATTCCGTTTTTACCAAGGTTGATTTCTCAAACGGCGCGTTTTTTTACAGGCGTCGAAATTCATCCTGCCTCTAAAATCGGTAAAAGTTTTTTTATCGACCATGGAATGGGGGTTGTTATTGGAGAAACCGCTGTAATCGGCGATAACGTTACGCTTTATCAGGGAGTTACTCTCGGGGGCACAGGCAAGGAAAAAGGCAAAAGACATCCTACTTTGGGCAGTAATATCGTAGTTGGCGCGGGTGCTAAAATACTCGGCAATATAATCATCGGAGATAATTCTTATATTGGAGCCAATGCGGTGGTTATAAAAGATGTCCCTCATAATTCTACCGTGATAGGTGTGCCTGGCAGAATAACAAAGCAAGACGGCAGAAAAATAGAAGTAAGTTTAGACCATATTCATATTCTTGACCCGCTTGTAGGAAGCATGGAAAATTTAGAAAAAAGAATCAATAAATTAGAAGAAGGAACTAAATAGTTATTGTTTAACGGTTCAGGCATGGTTCCCCTCTTTGTAAAAGAGGCCTGCGCCTGCCGAAGGCATGGTTCCCCTCTTTGTAAAAGAGGGGTTAGGGGAGATTTTTAGACATGCTCTTCCTGATCAGAGTAATACAAAATTAAAATCGTGTGCGGTGTTGAACACTAATTATTTAAAATTGAATAAAAAATGACTATTAAAATCTATAATTCACTTACGAATTCAAAAGAAGAGTTTATCCCTCTGCAAGATAAAAAGGTGAAAATGTACGCCTGCGGGGTTACGGTGTATGATGACTGCCACATAGGCCACGCGCGGGCGGCGTTTATTTTCGATTTCATAAGAAAATATCTTGTCTATAAAGGATATGAACTGACGTTCGTGCGCAATATAACCGACGTGGACGATAAAATAATAAATAAAGCCCGGCAGGAACTTGTCAAGGAAAGTAAAAGTGGTAATCATTCGGAAGAAGAGTTAAATAAGAAAGTTAAAGAAATAGCTCAAAAATACACCGAAAAGTTTTACGAAGACATGAACATGCTCGGTATTGCCAAAGCGGACGTAGAACCCAAAGCCACTGAGCACATCCCTGATATTATAGAGATAATAAAGGTGTTGATTGAAAAGGGTTTCGCTTATGAATCCGCGGGCGATGTATATTTTGAAGTGAAGAAATTTAAAGATTACGGCAAGCTGTCTAATCAAAGCATTGAGCAGATGTTTTCGGGAGTCCGGAAAGAAAGCGAGCAGAATAAAAAAGACCCTCTGGATTTCGCGTTGTGGAAAAAATCTAAAGTGGGGGAACCCGCGTGGCCTTCACCGTGGTCGGCCGGCAGGCCGGGATGGCATATAGAGTGTTCTGTAATGAGCATGAAATATTTAGGCAAAACTTTCGATATCCACGCCGGAGGAATAGACTTGATATTTCCTCACCATGAAAATGAAGTTGCCCAGAGCGAAGCCGCCACGGGACAGCCTTTTGCCGGATACTGGATACACAACGGCCTTTTAACTATAAACGGCGAAAAGATGGCTAAATCGCTGGGAAATTTCGTTTCCATAAAAGAATTATTATCGCGTTGTACCGCTGAAGATTTGAAGCTGTTTTTTTTGAGCAGTCATTATGCTTCTCCTATAGATTTTAGTTTTGAGAAAGTAGAATTTGCCTCCAACGCCCTGCGCCGTTTTTATATACTGTTCAATAAAATAGACGCTATATTAAAAACCGGACCTGTTCCCATTGAGAAAACTAATCAGGAACAACGGATAAGCGTGGTATTGGAATGTTTTATAAAAGAATTGGCGGTTTTGAAAGAGAAATTCGAAGAAGCCATGGATGACGATTTTAATACTCCTGCCGCTTTGAGCGCCATGTTTGAAATAGTTAATTTGACTAATAAATTTTTGCAAAACAACACTGTCGAACTTGAACGCAAAAAGCCCGCTCTTCAAAGCGCTAAATTCGCTTTGATAGAAGCGGGGAAAATTTTTGGAATTTTCGAACCCGGAGAACAAGAGGATATGGACATGAAAACCGTTGATGATTTAATGAATATAATAATTGAAACGCGCGATTATGCCCGGCAAAAAAAGGATTACGAACTTTCGGATACTATAAGAAATCGGCTTAAGGAA
Organism: Candidatus Omnitrophota bacterium; assembly: GCA_043822625.1. Taxonomy (GTDB): domain Bacteria; phylum Omnitrophota; class Gorgyraeia; order DAOVKU01; family DAOVKU01; genus JBDRBQ01. The sequence continues at coordinate 2,524 of JBDRBQ010000008.1, forward strand.
GTCGGCATTATCATTGAAGATGAGAAAGGAAAAACTTTGTGGCGGAAGGAAAAATGAACCCTTCGGCTCATCCGCGGCCTAAAAAGGCCGTGCTTTTGCCCCGTCAAAGTATAAATTCGTACTAGGTGCGGCTACAGTAATTTAGGTTCTTTGCTCACATTAAACAAGAAAGAACCATAAAACATCTATACTATGAAAAAAAATAAATGGAAATTAATATTTATCCCGTTAGAAAATATCTTGAGGTTTATCGCAAGGTTATTCAGGGTTTCGCGAACACGGGATTTAATACCACGTATAAGTTTTCTAATGGGATTATTTATAGGCGCGGTTATTTTTAGTTTTTCTTTTGATGCCCAAGCGGCTTTGTTGAAAGTGGTGGATTTTGATAACGCGCGAGAAGGGGAATCACCGGACAGCATGAGTTGTTGGACCGGAAACGAGAATGATGCTGATTGCGGCTGTTCTATGACCTTTGACAATCGCGTAAAGCGCGGGAAAAAAGGCGCCTCTCTCAGGTTGGATTATGATGTTTCTTCTCCTAATCCGGCTTACTGCGGTTTTCGCCTGAAGTTGAAAGAAAAAGATTTGTCGGAGTACGCGGGCATTGTATTTTGGATTAAGGGAGACGCGGCAAAAGGTTATTCACGGAGAATCAAATTTGAATTAAAAAACGCGCAAGGGCAAAGCGATTTATCCTTAGTAACCCGCATAACAGATAAATGGAAGCAAGTAGCGGTGTATTTTGATGAGTTTAAAAACATAAACGATTACAGCAATATGGATGAATTTAGAATAATTTTCGATGACGTAGTAACACTGCCTCAGGAGGGAGCTGTTTATATAGACGATATTGCTTTTTTTGATGGGAATACCGCCGACTAAACGTTTACGCGTTTTATAATAACCTTGAGCGCAAAATAATACCTTAAAAAAGCACTATGTTTTACTTGAAAAAAACTTAGGATATGGTAAAATATTTATATCTCATTAACTATTTAAGTATTTGAAAAGTTTTATAGTTAAGGGTATAATTATTTATGGGCTTTATGGAAATAAATAACAAAAAAGATATTTTCGAATTAAATATTAACAATTTGTTAAAGGGGGGCAGCCACTTAGGGAGCCCCTTTTCTAATTTTATGAAAAATAAGGCCTTAATTTTAGAAAATAACGTTGCGGCAATGGACATTTTAGCCGAGGAGTTGGAAGCTCTGGGCTTTGAAGTTGTTGTTGTTTCCAATGGGCCGGAAGTTTTGGAGTCTCTGTGCGCTTATCGTCCGCAATTAATTTTTCTGAGTTCCGCCTCTGGGGACATTAGTGGATATCAGTTGTGCAGATTTTTGAAAAACAAAGAAGAATATAAAGATATCCCCATCATCATGCTTACCGATAAACCTGAAGATAAATTAAAATTATGGAATATTAAAACTACCGCGGATTATTGTTTTTTAAAACCGTTTAATAGAGAAGATTTAAGCGCGAGACTGAAGGATTTGGTTGCTAATTTTTCAAATCAGATAATCTGCGCCGATTTTCAGGAAAAATTAAAATTTTTTAATTCCGCTGTGAAAAACCTTTCCTTGGTTTATTGCCGGGATATGGATTTGAATTCCGAAGACGTGCGAATATGTTTTCAAAGGCTTATTGAAATTATTACCGCCATGATGAAATCTCAGCGTGGTTCTTTGATGCTGGCGGATACAGGAAAAAACCTGCTTTTTATCAAAGCCGCCGTAGGGCTGGACGAAGAAATAATGAGAAACACGAAAGTAGAAATCGGAAGCGGTATTTCCGGGTGGGTCGCGCGTAACCAACGACCTCTTCTTGTCAAAGATATAGAAGCGGAAAAGAATTTTGCTAAAGAAAACAATAGCGATTATCATACCAAATCTTTCATATCCATCCCGCTTAAATTCGGGAAAGTGACGGGCGTTATAAACATTAATAACAAAAATAATAAAGAAATATATAACATAAGCGACTTGAATTTTCTTCTAACTTTGATTAATCATGTTTCTTTCGCTTTGGACAACGCCGCACTGCGAATTAAGGTAAAAGATGCCGAGCACTATATGAAAAAAGCGGACAGCATGAATGAAATTTTAATAGAGGCAAATAAATTTTTAGATAAAGAACTTTATGAAACTACTATTTCCAATGAAGTGAACAAAATTATAACCGCCGACCTCGATTACCGCCAGACGGTTAACGCGGTTATTGAAATAGTAGATCATCTGGTAGATTTTCATTTTTGCGGCCTTTTGCTTATCGACGAAGAAGCGCGGGGAGAAGTAATTATCAATATTAAATATCCGGCTACCGAAAATGATGTGTATAAATTCAAAACCAGAATTGTCGAAGCGTTTAATGAGCTTACCAATAAAGTAGTTTTGAAAGACGAAGTTTTATTCAATCAAAACGACAGCATAACCATAGCGGCTCCGAAAGTAGGGGACGGCTCGGATGATATATTAAGTTCTTTTCAGGCGCATTTGCTTCATAACGCCGAGAGGGTCCTTGGGCTATTGGCTATAAGTCATTCCAGAAAAGATGCTTTTACTAAAGAAGACCTTAAATTATTTTCTATAATCACTCAACGTTCTATTCCGGCTATCAACAATGCCGCTTTGCATCGAAAGATAAAAGAGTTATCTAACAGAGATGATTTGACCGGTCTTTACCGCTATGGTTATTTGCAGGAACAATTGGAACGAGAATTGACGAGAGCGGAACGTTATAAAAACTCTCTTGGTATTATCATGTTGGATATAGATAATTTCAAACAAATAAACGACCTTTACGGGCATCATCAAGGAGACGTCGTTTTAAGAGAATTAAGTTCAATCCTTAATAAAATTTGCCGCAATGTAGATATTATAACAAGATACGGAGGCGAAGAATTTGTGGTAATTCTTCCCGAAACAGACAAAGACGGGGCTTTTTATCTTGCTGAAAGAATAAGGCGGGTAGTGAAAAATTATAGTTTTTCTTCCGCGGCCCCTGATACTGTTCCCGGTCCGGTCAAAATAACGATTAGTTTAGGAGTGGTTAGTTATCCTGCCACTGCTTCTTCCAAAGAAGAGTTATTAAAAAAGGTCGACGCGGCTTTATATCAGGCAAAAAAAGACGGCAAAAACATAAGTTGTCAGCTCTAAAGATATTTGTTGTTTTATCTATTATTAGAGAAAGCGGTTTTTTGAATTGATTGACAAAAAAAGTGTTGTATGTTATAGTCAAGTTGAATGCTTGATACTCGTATTTTTAAGGAAGGGATTGCGCAAATGCTTATAAAAAAAGAACTTATGGGAAATGGGCGGGGTAAATTTTTTAAAAAAAGCGTGTTGTTTTTTACAGCATTGGTGATATGTGTAATGATAGTTGGAAGTGTTTTCGCGGAAACTTTTATATCGTTAGACGTAGAAAATACTCCCATAGAAACAGTGCTTAAAATGATTTCCCAGCAAAGTGGGATCAATATTGTCACTTCTCAGAATGTTACCGGTAACGTGACCGTCAGGCTGGACAACGTTTCGGTGGGCAAAGCTTTGGACGCGGTGCTTAACGTAAATAATTATATGTATGAGAGAAAAGACGATATTGTAAGCGTGTTTGCTTATATAGACTCACAGCAGGAAGAACGTTTTGCCAACCTTGTTACCAAAGTTTTTACTCTCGAATACAGCGATGTTACGGATTTACGGCGCGTACTTTTATCCATGAAAACCGCCAGAGGGAAAATCGAATTGAATCCTAAGGGAAATCAGGTTATTATTACCGATACTCCTGAAAAAGTTAAAGAAATAGAAAACGCTTTGACCATATTAGATCAAAAAATAGTACTTAAAAAATATAAGCTCAATTTCAGCCGCGCTTCAGATGTAGTGGAAAGACTGCGTCAGATTATACCTGTTGAAAAAGGACAGGTTTTTGTAGACGACAAAACTAACAGCATAGTGGCCAGAGCAACGGAAGTCGTTCTCCGTGATATAGATGAATTGGTAGCAGGCTGGGACGTGCAGTACAGGCAGGTTTTGATAGAAGCGAGGTTAGTGCAGGTGAATATAACCAAAAACTTATCTATGGGGATAGACTGGGAATTTAAAAATTCCGGTTATAATACCAGCAGGTCCGGCGGCGGGGAGCCGAAAGATTTAAATTTCAAAGGGTTGTTTGACCTTGGGTTAACCTCCGGCGGGATATTTAATGTAGGCACTTTAACCGCGGATGAATACAATATAGTTCTTGAAGCGCTCGAGACAAAAGCAAACGCGGAAGTTTTATCAGCACCGAGAATTTGTGTGTTGGATAACGAAAAAGCCAATATACTGGTAGGTTCAAGTGAACCTTATTTAGTTACAGCGCAGGACCCTACCACGGGTTTTATCACCGAGCAGACCAATTTTGTTGATGTCGGTATTAAGTTGATAGTTACACCTAAGATTGGAGAGAATAATTACGTAACAATGGTTGTTCATCCTGAAGTAAGTACGGCCAGGCGCGTGGCGGAGGTTGACAACGCGGTTGCCGTAGATACTACGCAGGCCGATACGACCATGATGGTTAAAGACGGAGAAACCATAGTTCTTGGCGGATTAATAAAAAGCGAAAAACAAAAAACCATAAAGAAAATCCCCTTTTTGGGAGATATTCCTATTTTAGGTTATTTGTTTAGAAGTAAAGAAGATGAGGATGTAAAGCAGGAATTGATTGTATTTATTACGCCTCATATTTTAACGGATACAAACCGGCAGACTGTTTCTGATAAAGACTGGGATTCTTTTTCTGAAAGAACCGGCACCGATAAAGACCTTATAAAAAGCAATATGATGTCTAAGGTAAATTTGCCTTATAGCAGTTATTCCGAAGAAAAAATACAGCCGAATTTTGAACAGGAATAATTTTAATAGTGCCTTTTTAAATCGAGATTATCCCGGCCGGGAGAATAAAAAATATATTTAAAGAAGGTGGATTCAATAAAATATGGCCGTATTACCCGAACAAATACAAGCGTCTTTAAAAGACTATGTGCGTATTATTTTTCAGCGCAAATGGTTTTTTTTAGTTCCTTTTCTGGTGGTTTTTCTTACCGCCGCTATAGGTAGTTTTTTTCTGCCGAGGCATTACCGGTCGTCGGTGCTGATTTTTGTGCAGGAAGAAGACATAATTAATCCCCTTGTTCCTTTGCAGGAAAAATTAATGCTGTATCCCCAGTCTAAAGAAGTGTCTCTTGTTGAAAAACTAAAAACTCTCACAGAACAGATTTTATCTTATCCTCAGCTGATTAAATTAGTCAGGATTCTGGAACTCGACAAGGGGAGTAACGACCCCATGGTTTACGAGAGTATCATAAACGGCATTAGAAGCAGGACAACGGTAAGAGTAAAAGCCCCGGATGTTTTTTCTGTGACCTATGAAGATACAGACCCTATAAAGGCCCGTCAGCTTGCCAACGCGCTGGTAGCTCTTTTCATACAGGAAAGTCTACAAAAGAAAACAGAATCCGCTTTAATCGGAGTAAAATTTTCGGAAGAACAGGCAAAAATTTATAAAACACGCCTTGAGGATGCCGAAAAAGAGCTCTATGAATTCAAGGAAAAATATGCCCTTGAGCTTCCCGGCCAAGCACTTGATATGAATACGCAATTTCTGATTAATTATCAAACCTCTGTTACTTCTATAGAATTAAAATTAAAAGAATCAAAAACAGAACTGGAAAAAATAAACCGACAGCTCAGGGGACAGGAACCGGTGATAATTTCCGAGGATTTAATCTCTCTTAACCCGGAAGTAAGTAGATTAAATTCGGAACTCTCTATTTTTCAGCATGATCTGGATAGAAGAACCACTGAAGACCCTAATGATCCCGAAATACCTTGGGTAATGTCTAAAATAGAAGAAACAAGAGATAGACTTCGTCTTGAAAGTAAAAAATTGATAGATGCCGATACAGCTTTGACCGCGCCTTTGTTTTATCAGAGATTGGAACAAAAACAAAAAGACGCTCTTTTGGGTGTGCGGGAACTGGAAGCCAGAAGGCAAAGCCTGCAGACGCTGGTAGATGAATACGAACGTAAAATCGAGACTCTGCCCGAACAGGAACGGTTATTTTCTGAATTTAGCAGAGATGTGCGGGTAAATCAGAATATTTATGAAATGCTGCGCATGAAAGTGGAAGAACAACAGTTAACGGCCGTGGAATTAAAAGAAAAAGGTGTTCGTTACGAAGTATTGGAAGAAGCGAGGCTCCCTTTAAAATCGTCTAAACCCAAAAAAATGCTTACGGCAATCGTAGCTTTTGTTATTGGCGCGCTGTCGGGTTTCGGGTGTGTATTTTTGGCGGAATTCGCGGACCATTCTTTCAGAGGAGTCGAAGATGCTAAACAGTATTTGGATATACCTATTTTAGCTTCTATTTCAAAAATAGTGAACGCCGAAGAATTGCGCGGGCAAAGAATACGAAACGTGAAATTAAGCTGGCTTTTTATACTCTTTTTGACAATTATGATAATCTTCGCGGCTTTTTATTCCTACATACAGGAACAAAAGATTATGGAAAAAGTTATACGTCAGCAGGTAAATGAAGAAACCGGCATGCGCGGAATGTTGAAAAATAATTTTGCTATCAAGGACAAAACCCAATTCAAAGTAGATAAAGAATTTAAAGATAGTACAAAATTAAATATGGATGATAAATGGATGCCGTTTTTAAGGAATAAAAATATTTATTCCAAGCTTATTATAGAAAGCTTGCGTGGCAGCGCCATAAATACTCTTGGTGAATAATAAATAAATTTCTTTTTGCGGGAGCGTATATAGTATGCAGGAAAATAAAGATAAACTTTCAGAAGCGCTAAAAAGAGCGCAAACAGAGCGCGAGCAGATTTATAAAAAAGCCGCGTCCCCATTAAACGGTAAATACGTAGCCCCTAGTGTGCCCAAAAAGGCTGAAGCCGCCAGAAACGGGGTAGATTCAAGGCTTGTAGCGTATACCGATGCCAATTCTCCGGTTGCCGAGCAGTATCGTTCTTTAATGACGTATGTTTTGTCGATGCCGAACGCGGATTTATTAAAAGTAATTGCTATTACAAGTTCTTCGCCTGGAGAAGGGAAAACCATAACCGCTTTGAATTTTGCCATTGTTCTATCGCGGAATCTGGGCAAAAAAGTTCTGGTTATAGACGGCAACTTTAGAAAACCAACCGTTGATTTGTATTTAAATATCAACGCGGAAAAAGGTTTTAGCGAAGTGCTTGCCGGTATCAGCGAAGTAAGTGAAGTAATAAAGGAAACAAGTATTCCTAATCTTTTTTGTATCGCCTCCGGTCAAATAGAAATAAATCCCGTAGAATTGCTGGGTTCTCCGAAGGTAGCTAATGTCTTATCAAAAATTAAAAACCGGTTTGATTATATCATTATAGATACTCCCGCTGTTATTCCTTACGCGGATGCCAGATTGATAAGCAAAATATCGGACGGCGTGATCCTAACGATAAAAGCGGAAAAAACCAGCAGGGAAGTCATTAATAGAAGTGAATTTTTGTTGAAAGAAGCGGGAGCCAAATTGTTGGGGGCAGTTTTGACAAACATACAATATCACATACCCGAGTATATTCATAAATATTTATAATAAAATTAATCGGAGAAAAACAGAAAGACTTTGCATAGTCAGATAAATTTATTTTTTTGCAAAAAGTCCGATAATAAAGCATTTAGAAATAAGCCAAAATTCCAAGCGGGTTTTGGCTTTTTTATCGTGATTGTAAAATTATCATTTCACTTCCGAAGTGGCTGGATGGACTCATCGGAGGTGGGGGGCAATCTGCGGTTATCAGCCAGGTTATCGTTATTGTTCGAAGTTTCGCTTCGAACAGCTTTTTGAATTTGATTAAATAGAACCGTTGTCCTTTTTTCTCACATAATTCCCTCTCCCCCTTGAGGGAGAGGGTTGGGGTGAGGGGGTAAAGGTTTTTCCGTTATGGTATTGGCTGTTGACATAAATTGCCTGCTTGAAGTGAGCCTTTTATCCACCTCCGAGGTGTCCGGATGGACTCCTCGGAGGTGGGGTAAGGTTGTTTTATGGAATTCTGAAAGCCTTAAAAAAGGAAAAAGATAGAGCCCCCTCTAATTCTATAGAATTAATATTGACAGCTTGGGGTTCTGCCGCGTGAGGGCAGTAATAGAAAGAGTGCTTGACAAAAGGGTCCCTGATAGTCTAATATAAATTAGTCTAAGGCAGATTAGACTAAATATGGAGATGGGATGAAATTTATAAATAGAGAGTTTGAATTAGCCTTTTTTAATAAAAAGTGGGAAGAAAACGAAGCCCAGTTAATTGTTATCTATGGCAAGCGTCGCGTGGGGAAGACAGAAGTCAGTATTCGCTTCGCGAAAGATAAACCGCATATTTATTTTTTATGTGAACGCGCGGCCCCTCATAAGCAATTAGAGAAATTTACTGAAGTAGTGGCAGAATATTTTAAAGATGAATTTTTGCCCCGGGAGGGTTTTAGGGATTGGGAAGCGGCATTTAAATATATTGTTAATAAAAAAGAAAAAATAGCTGTTATAATTGACGAATTTCCTTATTTAGCTGAAAGTGACGATGCGGTTCCTTCTACTTTTCAGAAAGCGTGGGATATGCATATAAAAAACTCAGAGGTTTATCTGGTTCTTTTAGGCTCCAGTATAGCTATGATGGAAAAAATCGTTCTTTCTCATAAAGCGCCTTTATATGGCAGAAGAACCGGTCAGTTTTTGATAAAACCGTTTCAATTTAAAGAATTAAAAAAGACTTTTCCTGAAAAAAACTTTGATGAAATTTTATCTATTTATAGTATTGTGGGTGGAACGCCGCTTTATTTAAATAAGTTTTGCGGCAAGTATTGTTTTGATGCCGTAGCAGAGGAAATTTTGACAAAAGGACAGCCTCTTTATGAAGAAGTTGAGTTTTTGCTGAGAGAGGAATTAAAAGAGCCTAGAAATTATTTTGTAATATTGGAAGCATTATCTTTAGGAAAACATAAATTATCTGAAATTATAAATGAAACAGGTTTTGATAAAGGCATGGTTTCACGCTATATTTCTATTTTAAACAGTCTTCAAATAACTAAAAAAGAAATACCGGTTACCGAAAAAATACCGGAGAAGAGCAGAAAAGGCATTTATATAATAGAGGATAATTTTTTTAATTTTTGGTTTAGATTCGTTTTTAGAAACAAATCTCTGCTTGAGGAAAATAGAACTAAAGAAGTTTTGTCGAAAATAAAAGAAGCTATGCCTGAACTGTTGGCTGTAAATTATGAAAAAATAGCAGGAGATATTCTCTTTAGCGCTATTTTGAATAAGAGCATTCCTTTTAGTTTCGAATTATGCGGGCGGTGGTGGGATAAAGACGGGGAAATAGATCTTGTAGCGGTAAATGCGCGTTCCAATGAAATTCTGTTTGGTGAAGTTAAGTGGACGAATAAAGCCGTAGGTGTTAATATTTATGAAGAATTAAGAAATAAATCCCAAAAGGTTGAATGGGGAAAGAAAGGCAGGAAGGAATATTTCGCTTTCTTTAGTAAAAATGGATTTACGCCTGAATTAAAAAAAAGGGCGGGGGAAGAAGGCGTATATTTATTTCACAAAGACAATCTTTTATAATTACCCATATCTCGCCTCGCAGGTGAGGCATGGGAATTATTTGTCCACCTCCGAGGTGGTCCGGATGGGGGGTAAGGTTGTTTGTAATTTCCTCTCATGGAAGCGAGGGAGAAGAAAACTTGTCATTCCCGAATGTTCTAATCGGGAATCCAGAAAATGCTAAAAAGGGAAAAAATGGATAAAGAAAAATTTATTAACTGTAAGAAATTTTGGAAAGAATTCTCATTATGGGAAAATAGCCGCGTGGGGGTAATTCGCGGTTATGCTAAATCTGTGCACTTCCGAAGTGCACAGGGGGCGTTCATATCTATGTAAAAGATATAATCGAAAACATGGAAAAATCAGAGGAATTTGTAAAAAAATTAACTTGCAAAGAATTTATGAAAGATGAGAAAACTCATTATGCTGTTGTGAGATGTATTGAAATTATAGGAGAAGCGGCAAAACATGTTCCCCAAATTATGCGGAAAAAATATCCCGAAATACCATGGAAAGACATGGCGGGAATGCGGGATAAAATTGTTCACTTCTATTTTGGTTTAAATCTTGAGAAGATATTAAATAAAAGGGCGCTGTCCCCTTTAAAGTACCTATTTATATCAAAGTATAAAAAGTTTGACTTTTTTTTATACTACGGTATAATTTGTAGGAGATGGCGGAGGGCGGTAAATGTTCAAACGGTATCTAGAAAATTATATTCGGCAAGACATTGCTGATAAAATGGCTTTTATCAGCGGTCCAAGACAAGTTGGGAAAACAACTCTTGCAACAGAGATTGGCCGGAAATATTTCCCCGATGCTTATACTTATCTTAATTGGGATAATCGTCAAGACCGCAAGGACATTCTTGAGGGAATCTTTGAGGCAGATAAAAAGTTTGTAATTTTTGATGAAATACATAAGTATAAAAACTGGAAGAATTATCTTAAGGGTGAATTCGATAAGTACCGGAGTAAATTTAGTATAGCGGTAACCGGCAGCGCCCGCCTTGATGTTTATCGCAAAGGCGGAGATTCGCTTTTGGGCAGGTACCATTCATTTAGACTGCATCCTTTGTCAGTCGCGGAATTATCAAACAATACAACTGTTCCGGCGCCACACAAAGAACTTTCCTTTACATCCGCGCATAAAGAAACATTGAAGCAATTATTGATGTATGGCGGATTCCCTGAAGTTTGCCTTAAGCAAGACGAAAAATTATTGAGGCGTTGGCATAACGAACGGACGGATCTGCTTATCAAAGAGGATATAAGAGATATAGAAGTCATCAGAGACTTATCCGCGCTCCAAGTGCTTGTTGATATTCTGCCTAATAAAGTCGCGTCTCTTTTTTCGCTTAATTCTTTAAAAGAAGATTTGCGGGTAACGCATAAAACATTGGCTTTATGGGTGGATATTCTTGAAAAATTCTATTATCACTACCGGATATATCCTTTTCAAAGCAGCCTTATTAAGTCTTTAAGGAAGGAGCCGAAGTTATATTTGTGGGATTGGTCTGAAGTTGAGGATGAGTCTGCCCGCTTTGAAAACCTTATCGCGTCGCATCTTTTAAAACTATGCCATTTTTTGCATGATGTTGAAGGCTATAATGCCAATCTTTATTACATTAGAGATAAAGAACAAAAGGAAGTGGATTTTTTGGTGTGCGTCGGAAAAAAACCGTGGTTTTGCGTCGAGACCAAAGCTTCTTTTAAGGACATACCCGTTTCTTTAAAATATTTTTCCACTCGTCTTAAAATTCCGTTTAGCTATCTGGTGGTAAGGGAAGAAGACATTGATTACTTGAAAGATTCAATTCGTGTTATAAGCGCGAGTAAATTTCTGGGGGGGCTTGTTTAGAAGAATTGTCCACCTCCGAGGTGGCCGGATGGACTCATCGGAGGTGGGGTAAGGTTGTTCATTTGTCGAGAGATGCAGGTGGTCGCGGAGAGGAGAACGAGTTCAAGGCGCGTGAAAAAGTTGACAATAAAGTCACGGTATAGTATCCTTGTATGCAAGGACAGATTTGCATTAAAGCGTCCTATCATATAAGGGGAGTGATAAAAATGGAAAAGAAAGAAATCTTTAAAAAAATAATTCTTGAATTTCACGGAACAAAGATAAATTTAATAAGGCGGGATTTGAAACTTCCGGTAGATACAAGAAAAATAGTTACTCTTTATGGTTCAAGAAGATGTGGCAAAACGTATCTTTTTTACCAGACCATTCGGGATTTATTGGATAAAAAAGTCGTTCCAACTCAAGTAATATATATCAATTTTGAAGATGAAAGAATTTTGCCGTTTGCCAAAGAAGATTGGGAGCTTCTGATGGATGCTTATTTTGAACTTTATCCCGGAAATGCCGATAAAAAAATATATTTATTTTTAGACGAAATTCAAGAAACGCCTTTTTGGGATAAATTCACGAGGAGATTATCGGAAAAAGAAAATTTTTATATTTTTTTAACAGGTTCTTCTTCGAAATTATTTTCCAGAGAGATTTCCACATCCCTAAGAGGCAGGACATTATCTTATTTTTTAATACCATTTTCTTTTAAAGAATTTATACGGGCAAAGGGTATTGAGTTAGAGGCTAATTTTGAATATTCGGACGTAAGGCATAAAATAAAGAAATTTTTTGAAGAATATGTGAAATTCGGCGGATTTCCTGAAATTTTTGACAAAGAGGACAGCATTAAAATTCAGATTTTGCAGGGATATTTCGACCTTATTTTTTTTAAAGATGTAGTCGAAAGATATAACATAAGAAATTTTAATTTGATGAAAGAATTGATGCGTTATTTGCTTGCAAATTTTTCTTCTCTGTTTTCTCTCACAGGGTATTATAATTTTTTAAAATCTTCGGGTCAAAAAATAGGCAAAGATACGCTTTTTGAATATATGGCTTGCCTGGAAGAAGTGAATTTTATAAAGCAGGCGCCTATTTTTGATTTTTCGTTAAAGAAACAAATGGTTAATCCCAAAAAGAATTATTGTATCGATACAGGACTTATAACCGCCGTAACCGCGCAATTTTCGGAAAATAAGGGGAGATATTTGGAGAATGCGGCGTTTTTAGAACTTTTAAGACGAGGCAAAGAAGTTTATTATTATAAAGATAAGAAGTCGCGGGAAGTGGATTTTCTTATTACGGAAAAGGGCAAGCCCTCGCAATTAATTCAGGTTGCCCAAAATTTAAAAGATGATAAGGTTAAACAGAGAGAAGTTGCGTCATTGATAAATGCGGCTAATCAATTTGATATAAAGGAATGTTTAATTTTGACCGAAGATGAAAAGAGTGAAATTTCCGAAGAAAAGGTAAGGATAAAAGTTTTGCCGTTATGGTATTGGCTCTTGACATAACCCGCGCGAAGTGAAATTTCACGCAATTATAAGGATGGATTTGCTTTAAATAGTTCTGTTATAATGGGAAGCGAAAAAGCCGAAATAGTAGCAGGCAAGTTAAAGATAAAGGTTTTTGCCGTAATCTGTGCGAAGTTTCGCTTCGCACAGAATTGCGCGTATCAGAAGAGTCCGAAAAGATCCTTAGGAGAATAAAATTTGTCATTCCCGAATGTTCTAATCGGGAATCCAGAAAGCAGGTGTAATCCCCTGATATATTAAATTAATGGAAACATGAAAATAGCACCGATTATCGATTGCCTAAGAAATGTCTTGCAGTTTAGTTGATACTAAACTATAATACATAATTATGAGAAGAGAAATGTATAATTCATTGCAATTAAGAGAAATCTTTCATCTGGAATTTTTAAGGTGGTTAAGCAGAACGGCGAAAGTAAAATCTTATGCCGTCAAAGGAGGCGTAAACCTGCGTTTTTTCTTCAATAGCTTTCGCTATTCAGAGGACATGGATTTAGATATTCAGGATATAGGGATAGAAACATTAAAAGATATAGTTATGAAAATATTAAATACTCCGACTTTTCAAAGCACTCTTAAACCGTTTGGTATACAAGAAGTTGTGCCGCCGGATATTAGCCGCGCGAAACAAACACAAACTACTCAGCGGTTTAAGGTTCATTTAATAACTTCCGCGGGGGAGGATCTTTTTACTAAAGTTGAATTTTCGCGCAGAGGATTTAAAGGCAATATTGTTGTACAGCCTGTATCGGATATTATTTTGCGCGCCTATAAACTGCCGCCTTTATTAATCCCTCATTATGATATTCAGTCCGCGGTGACGCAAAAAATAGACGCTCTTGCCACCCGGGCCGCGGTGCAGGCCAGGGATGTTTTTGATTTATATCTTTTAAGTTCCCAATATCATCCGGTTAAGACAAAAGAAATCGGACTAACGGAAACCAAATTAACAAAAGCATATAAAAATTTATTCAGTATTAATTTCGAACAGTTTCGGGATACGGTTATTTCTTATTTATCTACTGAAGATCAGCCTGTATATAATTCACCGCCTTTGTGGGATGAGGTTAAGCTGAAAGCAGCTGATTTCATCGATGAAGTAAGGCGCTAATACGTAATAACATAAATTATTGAAGGTAGCCACAGCTTCGGTGCGATAGCAATAAAGTTTACAGAGTGCTAAAGAGGCAATATGCGTAAATATTCTATTTTGACATTTATTAAAAAGTTAGATAGAGTGGTTTTTACCACACATGAATTAGCCGCCTTTTCAGGGAAATCTTTATCTGCTGTGACGCAGGCACTTAATTATCTGGAAAAACAAGAATTGGTTATTAAGATATGCAGGGGAATTTGGGCAGAATCCGGCAATGAACGGTTGAGTCCTTATGCCGTAATGCCGTTTTTATTTTCACGGCATCGCGTATACGTTTCTTTTATAAGCGCGCTGCATTTATACGGAATAATTGAGCAGATTCCTCAGGAAATTACACTTGCGTCAACGGCTCATACAAAAGTAATTCAGACTAAGATAGGAACTTATTCGGTTCATCAGCTCGCAACCTCTTTTTTTGATGGATTTAAATGGTACAAAGGAACGGGGAGTTTCTTAATAGCGGAGCCGGAAAAAGCGTTGGTTGACAGTTTATATCTTTCAGCCCGCAAAAAAAAGCAATTCGGATATTTTCCAGAACTACATTTTCCTAAAACGTTTAGTTTCAAAAGAGTAAAAGAATGGGTAAAAAAGATTCCCGATGCTAAAATCAGGTCACACGTTCAGAAGAAAATAGATGTGCTATTGTCTTAATTAAGGGTTTTCCAAATCCCACTCCGAGGTGTGGTAATCCGCGGTTATATTGAATCTGTGCACTTCCGAAGTGCACAGGGGTTGTTTGACTAAAAGAACTCAATAAACACAATACGCCGTTTATGGTTACATCCGATAGGTTATCGTTGTTATTCGAAGTTTCGCTTCGAACAGCTTTTTGAATTGGATTAAATAGAACCGTTGTCCTTTTTTCTCATATAATTCCCTCTCCCCCTTGAGGGAGAGGGTTGGGGTGAGGGGGTAAAGGTTTTTCCGTTATGGTATTGGCTGTTGACATAAATTGCCTGCTTGAAGTGAGCTTTTTATCCACCTCCGAGGTGGGGTAAGGTTGGCTTAAGTTCCTCTTCCCTGGTGGGAGAGGGGGAGAAGAAAACTTGTCATTCCCGAATGTTCTAATCGGGAATCCAGAAAATGCTAAAAAGGGAAAAAATGGATAAAGAAAAATTTAGTAACTGTAAGAAATTTTGGAAAGAATTCTCATTGTGGGAAAATAGCCGCGTGGGGGATAAAAAAGAAGGAAGGGCTAACATAGCTATTATTGGTGAAATGGTTGATTTTTATTTAAAAAAATATCCTTCGAAGAAATCAGTTATTTCCGAAAAAGATTACCTGGGGATTACGCGATTGCATAAAAAATTATCTTTGTGGAGAAAAAAATATGCCCATTAGCCGCTTTGAAAAATCTATAGCAGAAATAGCCGATTTTTTCGGGGAAATAAAATCCCTTATATGATTATCGGCGGCATAGCAAATCTGTTTGCGGTAGACAGAAATAAGGGGGTATGTAGCGATGAAGACACTAGAAGAAATAAAAAAAATATTTAGAGAACACAAAAAAGAATTAGAAGACGAATTTCAGGTTAAAAAAATCGCGGTATTTGGTTCTTACGCGAAAGGAACACAAAACAAGAGAAGCGATATAGATGTTTTGGTAGAGTTTAAAAAAACTATAAGTCTTCTCAGTTTGGTAAAAACAGAAAATTTTTTGACTTCGTTAACCAAGACGAAAGTCGACCTTATCCCGAAAGAAGACATAAGACGAGAATTAAAAGATAAGATACTGAAGGAGGCACTTTATGTCTGAGCGGGATTTAAGTATCTATGTAAAAGATATAATCGAAAACATGGAAAAATCAGAAGAATTTGTAAAAAAATTAACTTGTAAAGAATTTATAAAAGATGAAAAAACTCATTATGCTGTTGTGAGATGTATTGAAATTATAGGGGAAGCGGCAAAACATGTTCCCCAAATTATGCGGAAAAAATATCCCGAAATACCATGGAAAGACATGGCGGGAATGCGGGATAAAATTGTTCACTTCTATTTTGGTTTAAATCTTGAGAAGATATGGCTGGTGGTAAAAGAAGATATGCGTGCATTAAAACCATTGCTTAAGAAAATACTAAAAGAAATATAGTAGGTCATCTGTGCGAAGCGAAACTTAGCACACTTTGCGCGAAATTGTCAGATTGCTTTCGAGGCGGGGGAACTGTAAGGCGGTCATTTTCCGGAGGTTTATTTTTTTGTCCACTTCCGAAGTGGCCGGATGGACTCTTCGGAAGTGGGGGCAGGTTAGTCTCCCTCTTATGGAATCTTAAAATATAAATAAAAGGGCGCTGTCCCCTTTAAAGTTGTTGTATCTTCGAGAAATTGGATTAAATAAGAACCGTCCCCTTTTTCTTGCGGTAAAAATTAAAGATGAAAATTAAAGATGAAAGCATTGAAAAATTATAGGAATAGTTGTAAACTATGATAGTTCGTAGCCGGAAATAGTAAAAGGATTTGATTGGATTTTTTAATATTAAGGAGTAGGAATGGTGTTTAAAAAACTCAAAGATTATTTTACTAATAATATAAATTTTAGAAACCATATTTCTGAATTCAGCCAGATATCAAAGTCGAAAACAGGGAAGGATTCCATAATAGTTCTTTTTGGCAATATATTTGGTGCGGGGTTAGGATTCTTAGCCTCCGTTTTAATTACAAGAACCCTGGGCCCCGCGCAATTTGGTATATTCTCCATAGCGATGACAGTTATGATGATAGTGACCCAGTTCTCCGATTTCGGTATCGGCGTCAGTTTGGTCAGATTTTTTTCTTTATTTCACAAGAAAGATGAATCGAGATCAAATTTAGTATTGAAAGTAGCCCTAAAATTTGAATTAATAGTAGCAGCATTTGTATTTTTAGTTGGATTTTTTTCGTCCGAATTCCTGGCATCGTATTTATTTAAACAGCCGATATTATCTTTGCCATTAAAGCTTGCTTTTATAGGCGCATTTGGAATGGCAATGGCAGCTTTTCTTTCTGCCGTCCTGCAAGCGAAGCAATCATTCAAACAGCTTACGTTGGTTAATTTAGTAATTCCCGCGGGGAAATTCGTTTTGATAGGGTTTTTATTTTTAATCTATAGGCTTAATCTTCTTAGCGCCCTTACTGCTATTATTATTCTTCCTTTTATCGCGTTTATAATAAACTTTTTAATCATCCCGAAAGGTTTTTTGAAGGCAAAAGGCGACGAGAAGGGAAGCTTTAAAGAACTATTCCGTTTTAGTAAGTGGATTGTGATTTCGGTTTTTTGTTGTATGATGATCGATCGGCTGAATGTTTTAATGCTTGGATATTTTAAGACTCCGGAGGAAGTGGGGCATTATTCAGCCGCTTATACTTTCGCTTTTATTTTTCCTCTCATAACAGGGGCGATTACCACTGTTTTATTCCCGAAAATTTCGGCGATCTCCCAAAAAGACCAGTTGCGAAAATATGTTAAAAAAACCATAAAATTTACTTTGCCCATTATATTTCCCGTTATTATTCTTTTATTTATTTCTCGGCCGTTGATTCTATTTATTTATGGGCCCGCATATCTACCTTCTGCAACCATTTTTCAGATTATTCTCTGCGGGTTTGCGCTTACTGTAATTGCAAATCCAATTGGTTTAGCGATTTATTCCTTAAATAAGCCTGAAATTCCAGCATACGTAAATATATTGCAGTTAATTTTAAGCTTTTTAGGAAACTTACTTTTAATACCGCCTTATGGGGCTATCGGTTCTGCGATTGTTGTTTTATTAGTCAGATTATTAGGTATGACATATATGTCAATAGCTGTGTGCAATTATTCAAAATAAAAATATATAAAATAAATACAAGGCAAAGGATGGAAAATGCCAATGAAAATTATAATGAAGCTTTGTAGTAAATTTCGCAGTAATGCCAGCATCGCCAAAATAAAAAAGGGTAGTAATGTGCAAATTATGGATGGATTTATCTGCTCATCCCCCGAAAAAATAGAGATTGAGAATGATGTTTATATTGGTCCAGCGGCGAAGTTTTGGGCAGAAGGCGGTATAAGAATATATTCAGGGGCTATCATAGGGCCAGAATGTACTATTTATACATCAAATCATAATTATGATTCCTTGGATTTACAGGCGCTTCCATATGACGGTCGTACAATTATGAAGCAAGTTAAAATATTTGATAATGTTTGGATCGGTGGGAATGTGATAATTGTTGGTGGAACCGAGATTGGCGAAGGAGCAGTAGTTGCGGCGGGTTCCATTGTATCAAAAAATGTACCTCCCTTTGCTGTTGTTGGAGGCAATCCGGTTAATATTATAAAATACCGTAATAAGGAAATATATGCAAAATTAAAAGCTGAGAACAAAATTTATTTAAAATTAAAAAAGTTTGGTAAAATAAAATATGAAAAAAGTAATATCACATAAGAGAATTGGTATCTATGGTTTTTATGGCTTTGGGAATATTGGCGATGAGGCGATTTTGTCGGCTATGATCTTGGCGTTAAAAAATGAAATAAAAGATGTTAAAATCACTGTTTTTTCTAACGATCCATCAGGTACCACCAAAATTCATAAGGTCAGGGCGATACGTCAAATCCCTTTTAGAATAATTCCTTTTGGGATAGCTTTCCTGAAAGGCAGATTTTTTCAGATACTGAATGAGCTATGGAATACAGATTTATTAATCATTGGCGGCGGCGGTTTTTTAAGCGACTGGCAATCTTGGACAATTATTCCTGAATGGTTGTGGCCCGCAGTGGCGGCAAAAATTTTCAAAAAAAAAGTTATGCTTTATGCGGTTGGGGTTAGCGGAGTTAAGACAAAAGCAGGAAAATTTTTAATAAAAATTTCCCTCAATAGATTCATAGATGTAATTACCGTGCGGGATGATATATCAAGGAGATGGCTGAAAAAAAGCGGCGTTAAGAAAGAAATACACATTACAGCTGATCCTGCTATTCTATTGGAACCAACGGAATCTGATAGGACAAATGAAATACTTAAAAAAGAACAAATAAATGATAGCAATCCGCTAATTGGCATTGCGGTTGCCCCAATATTTAAAAATCCAAAATACGGGCATAATCAACAAAAAAGGTTTGGAGAGTTAAGAGATTTTTGGATTAAGTTAATAGATATTATTGCCCTCAAGTTTAAAGCGGATATAATTATTATTCCAATGCAATTACCATTGGATAGAGAGTATGCTCAAAATTTACTTCAAGATATAAAAAATAAACATAGAGTTAAAATTATAACTGGCAATTATGTTCCTCGCGAAATAATGGGCCTTATTGGAAGAATGGGTATATTGATCGGGATGCGATTTCATTCGCTTGTTTTTGCAGCAAAAATGGGGGTTCCTATGGTGGGAATAATTTATGACCCAAAAGCTCATTGTTTTTTGAAGGAGATGGGACAGAGGAAATTTGCGATGGATATTGGAGATGGAACATTGTGGAGAAATAAAAAATTGAATTTGGACGAAGTTGTAAAAAATCTTGATATAGTTTGGTTGAATAAAAAAGGGATTAAGGAGGACATAGAAAAGATGACTGAAAAGTTGTGTTCTAAAGCATTATTAAATGCTAAACTATCACATGTGCTTTTGGAGAAAGATGGAAAATGAACTTTTGAAAGAAAAATATGAAGATTTTCATAGGAATGCCGATATTCAAGCGAAAATAGTCGACAGAAACAACTTTACATATCATTTGGTGCTTTCTTTTTTAGACAAATATCTTGTGTCAAATATGAACGTTCTTGATATAGGTTGTGGCATTGGAACTATTAGTTTGTATGTTTCTAAAAAAGTTAACAAGGTAATGGGGACAGACATCTCGGAGCGGGCTGTTAATGCCGCACTTAAAAGCGCGCTGTTGTTAGGGATAAAAAACGCGTTTTTTGAGGCCATAAGTTTTTTAGATGCGGATTTTCAAGAAAAATTTGATTTTATTGTTTGTAGTGAAGTTTTAGAACATTTGCCAGATGATAAACAGGCTCTAAGAAAAATATATGAATTGATAAATGAAAATGGAATTTTATTTTTAACAGTACCGTCAGGAAATGCCCCAATTCATAGATTGCGCAAGTTTTTATTTAGAAGCGATATTTTCGATAAAGAGGTTGGGCATTTAAGAAGATATTCAAAGTTTAATTTATCCAACTTATTAAAAGAAAATAAATTTGAAATTATTGAGATGAAACTTTCAGAGGGAATATTGAGAAATTTTTTATTTGTAACGCCTCTCGGAAATAAGCTTTTGAAATTTGCAAATGTCCCAGTCTTTAGGCAAATTATAAATGTGATAGACGTAATATGTGTTAAAGTTTTCGGAGAAAGTCAAATTATTACAATGTCTAAAAAGAAAACGTGATATGAAAATTTTAATGTTCAGCTCATACGTTCATCCGCATATTGGCGGTGTGGAAAAACATGTAAAACGATTGTCCGAAGAATTAATTAACAAAGGACATTGTGTTTCAATAATCACCGCTAAATACGATCAAGCTTTAGCAGACTTTGAAGAGTTTAATAAAATAAAGATTTATCGTTTTTCGAATATGAATTTGACGGCAACTTGGATTTGGATATATAGGCATAGAAAGATTCTCAAAAATGTAGATATCATACATTGTCACGATTTTTATACCTTTATATATTGGTACCTGCCCTTTAGATTTTTGTATTTGTTTAAACCGGTTTTTATTACGTTTCACGGATTTGAAGGAATTATACCGATACCTAAAAAGATATTGTTTCTTAGAAAAGCATCAGAATGTTTAACTAAAGGCAATATTTGCATCGGTGATTATATTCCCAAATGGTATGGAACTAAGGCAAGTTTTGTATTATATGGCGGAGCCGATGAAACGGAAGCGGTCGGTGTAACTGTTAAAAATAGCGCCATTTTTATTGGAAGACTGGAAAAAGACACAGGAATTATGGCGTATCTTAATGCGGTTAAAGTTTTAAAAGAAAAACATGCCATAGGTCTTGAAGTGAATATTTGCGGGGATGGATCGCTCCGAGAAAAAATCGAAAAGTTTATAGAAGAAAATAAGCTGAACATTAAATTATACGGCTTTGTTGAAGAACCAGCCAATTATTTATCAGAGAACAAATTTGCTTTTGTTTCCGGATATCTTGCGATATTGGAAGCGATGGTTCGCAAAAAATTAGTCTTTGCTATATATGAAAACGCGCTAAAAAAAGATTATTTAGCATTGATTCCGAATTCAAAAGATATCATGGTTATTGCATCTTCGCCTGAAGAACTGGCGCGGAAGATCGCTCATTACCGTAATTATCCGGAAAAATCAGAAGAAATGATTAAAAATGCGTATGATTTTGCAAAAGAACTGAAATGGGATGGGGTGGCAGATGTATATCTCAAATTATGGAATTCAAAATATAAAATATAAAATAATATCAAATTATGAAGCTAAAAATAGATAATGCCAATAAATATAAATTAGTTAGAAAGAATTCCATCAACCTATATATGAGTGGTAAGATTAGCCAGTTTGGGTATTTGCGAAGATGAGGAAAATAAAGATGCAGGATAAACGGGATAGATTATTTAAATACATATACGGGATTCTGGCGGGAAATTTTTAATAGTAGAGAAAATTAAGAGTTAATATAACGAAAATAAAAACAATATGATATTACAAAAAATTAATATGCAAATGCAAAACGAAACGCCAAGAGTGCTTTGGGCAGATACAGTAAGAGCATGCGCAATTTTTGCTGTAGTTTTATTGCATTCTGCTTCGCCTTTAACGTATAGGTATAATGAAATACCGCACCTCGATTGGTGGGTTAGCAATATATACGATTCTTTTGCAAGAATTTGTGTTCCCTTATTTGTGATTTTGAGCGGCTCGCTATTATTGGGAAAAGAAGAAAGCTATAAGATCTTTTTTAAGAAAAGATTTAAAATAGTAGTTCCTTTTATTTCTTTTGGGATTTTTTATATCGTCATGGATAAAATTTATCACGGGGAAGCGATATCTATTTATAAAATCATTAGAATGATTATTT
Organism: Candidatus Omnitrophota bacterium; assembly: GCA_043822625.1. GTDB lineage: Bacteria > Omnitrophota > Gorgyraeia > DAOVKU01 > DAOVKU01 > JBDRBQ01. The sequence continues at coordinate 24,716 of JBDRBQ010000008.1, forward strand.
CAGGCCCCATGTGGTACCATCTGTGGTTTTTCTATATGATCTTAGGTTTATATTTGATTACGCCGGTTCTGCGAAAATGGGTAAAGCAAGCTAATAGACCCGATTATTTATATTTTATTATTCTTTGGTTTATCGTATCAAGCATTATCCCCATTATTAAAAGCTTATTTCAAATAGAGTTCGGCATGGAAATGTTATTTTTTTCCGGTTATATTGGTTATTTTATCCTTGGCTATAAATTAAAAGAGGTCAAATTAAATAAATTATCGACGATGATTTTATTCGCAGTATTTATATTCGCCTATGTAGTGACTATTTTGGGATCTTTCGTTCTTACAAAAATAAACAAGGGAGAATACAACGGATATTTTTTTAATTATTTAAGCCCGAACGTAATAGTTATGGCTCTGTCAGGTTTTACGATAATTAAAAATATAAAAATACAAAATGCCGGAGACTTTTTTAATAAAATATTAATAAATATTAGTAAGGCAAGCTTCGGCATTTATCTTATACATGTATTCATTTTAATGATACTAAATAAAGGGATATTAGGATTGGCGGTCAATGGGTATTTAATAAATCCGATAGTCGGTATTCCCATAACAGCTATTATGTGTACGACGGTTTCATTTGCTATAGTTTATATTCTACAGAAAATACCAATCGCAAAATTTATTGTTCCTTAATGACGGGAGATATGAAAATTATGACAATGGCAAAAGTTTCCTTGATTTGTACGGTAAAGAATGACGAATCTTCGATGAAAGGCTTTTTGGATTCGTTATTATCGCAGTCAAGACCCCCTGACGAGATCATTATCGTGGACGGAGGGTCAACGGATAGAACTGTGGAAATTATCAAGTCTTACGTGGAAAAGGGCAGTCCGATAAAATTGATCGTCAAGGAGGGCGTAAATATTGCTAAAGGAAGAAATATCGCGATTGGAAATTCCCGATGCGAATTAATCGCTTCGACGGATGCCGGGTGCAGGATTGACAAGAATTGGCTGAAAAATTTGATAGAGCCGTTTGAGCTGGATCAAGCCGTGGATGTGGTATCGGGCTGGTATGAACCGGACGCGTCGAATGAGTTTGAAAAGAGCGTCGCGGAAGTAACTTTTCCTAAGATAGGAGCGGTCTTAAAGAATCCAGATGATTTTTTGCCTTCTGGACGGTCAATAGCGTTTAAAAAATCAGCATGGGAGAAAGTTGGCGGATACCCTGAATGGCTTACTTTTGCCGGAGAGGATACATTGTTCGATATTAATCTAAAGAAGGCGGGATTTAAATTCGCATTTGCTCCCAAAGCGGTTGTATATTGGAAGATGAGGCCGAATTTAAAGAGTTTTTTCAAACAATATTATTTATATGCTAAAGGGGACAGGGAAGCGGGATTATTTACCGGCCGCTACTTAAAGATGATCTTTAGAAAATACGCCGCGTCGTTATTATTTATTGCGCTGGGGTTTAAATGGAGCGTTTTTTTTGCGCTATTTTTTATTGGCGTGGTTTTTTATTGGGCATATATTGCCTTTAGGCATCCTCGCTATCCTTTCAGGGCGGCAATAATTATGATCTTGAAAGAATCAGCCCAGATTTTGGGATGGTTAAGCGGCAAGAGGCTTTTGATATGAATGTCTTAATTGTCGGTGCGGACTATTACGCTCAAATAGGCGGCAAGACTACGCATATTATTATGCTGAAGAAAGGGCTTGAAGAGTGCGGACATTCGGTAAATGTTTTGTTCCCTCGCAGAAACCTGCTTACCAAAATAATAATAGGCGGCGGCGGAAAGATTCTGGATTTATTCGGCGCCGGCATAATTTACCGCCAGTTTATGATTAAGACTTTATTCAAAGCCATAATCAGAAATTTTTTAAGACACAGCATCGTCGATGTCATTAATGCCGAAGACATAGTCGCCTTTTTTTCAATCTATGAATTACGCAAAAAACCCCCCATAATTTTAACTATGCATGGAGAACTTGCGCAGGAGATGGAATCGGCGGGACACACAAAGTCGGCTTTCGAGAAGAAGTTTTTTTTGAATATGGAAAAGAAGGCCTACGAATGTGCCGATTACATCGTTACAGTTGACACAAGACTTAAGCGTCACATTGAGAATTTGGCCCCTGATGCCCGGGGGAAATTGGATGTCATTCAGAATTTCATAGATGTAGATTCTTTCAGGGTGGAGATAGAATCTCTGGACAAGGAAAAAATAAAGAAAGAGCTTAAAATAGATTTTTGTAAAAAAGTAATCCTTGTTCCGAGAAGGCTGGTTTTAAAATGCGGCGTCATATATGCCGTAAGGGCGGCCGAGATTCTCCTGCACAAATTTAACAGGAATGACCTGTTTTTTGTTATAGTCGGCGACGGGCCGGAAAAAGCTAACCTCATGAGCTATATCCAGAAAAAAAATCTTCAAGACATGGTTTGGTTAGTAGGCAGTGTTGAATATCAGGAAATGGTAAAATATTACAGGATAGCAAATGTAGTTTTGGTTCCTTCTATCAATGTAAAGGGTTATCAGGAGGCGACATCTTTATCCGTTTTGGAGGCAATGGCGGCAAAAATTCCGGTAATAGCTTCTAATTTAGGAGGGCTTGCGGAATTAATTAACAATAGAGTTACGGGGATTTTAGTGCCTGAAGGGTCAATCGAGGATATAGCAAATAATATCATAGAACTTTTAAAACATAAAGATATAAAGAATAAAATTGTCATCGCCGCATTCGATTATGTTTTTGAAAAACACTCCCATAAAAGCGCAGCCCGAAAGTTTATAGAAATATATAAGAATGGAATAAAAAAAAATAGATAATATGGATAATAGAAAAAAAGAAATGATGTTGCAGGAAGAAAGACCGCTTGTTGAGCTACCGATTTTACTTGGGATACTATCGGTGCTTTTGTTTTTTGGATTAGGAATTGGTCTGTTGGTTTTTTCAGCACCCATTATGGTAGCTTTTTTTTTGGCGGGGGTGGTAAGTATTAGCATATTATTAAATCCTTTTATAGGAGCTATATTATTTATCGCGGCGGCATATTTACACCCGTTGCAATTTATGCCGGGGCTTAAATATTCTAATTTTACAACTGGCGTCGCTTTCGTGATTTTCCTTGCTTGGGGATTTCATGTTTTGGTTTATAGGGATTTATATATTCCAAAGAGTAAACAATGGGTATGGTTTTTTTGTTTTGTATTATTGGCGGGGATGTCTTCCGCTATGCGATGGGGAGAAAGCTCATTTTATTATATAGACCTGCTCAAAGTCTTCGTGTTATATTTTTTGATTGCGGTTCTAACCAAAACAAAAAGGCACATTTTTGTCCTAATTGCGGTTTTATTATTTTTGGGATTAATGACAGCGGTTCTGGCGATTTATCAGAATATTCACGGGGTAGGTCTAAGGCTCTCAGAGGGAATTTTGAGGATTACGGGTTTTTCAAACGATCCAAACGATTTGGCGCTTAGTTTGTTATTGTTGCTTCCTCTTACGATAGGATTGTTCTTGAAAAGTCGCCGCTTTGTTAGCAAGGCGGCGACTCTAATTTTATTATTTTTATTTCTTTTAGTAATAGCGCTGACCTTTTCGAGGGCGGTTTATCTTGCTGTGCCCATAGTATTTATACTGAGCGTATGGAGGTTTGTAAGGAAGAATAAAAGGGTTTTGGTTATCCTTATGATCTTTCTGGGGATAGTGCCGGTGCTTCATTTTTTACCACAACGTTTTTTTAAGAGAATAGAGACGATAAGTATGGTCAATATTGACCCGAGCATATGGTCTCGCGTAGACGGATATGTTGTTGGATTAAAGATGATGGCGGAACATCCTTTTGTTGGGGTAGGGATAGGTAGATGGCAGAGGGAATATTGGCCATTGGCCATTGAGATGCCCCTAATTCGAACAAAGATGTCTTCCGTACAGCACAATATTTTTATCGAAGTAGGCTCAGAAACGGGTATCATGGGGCTAATCTCATTTGTTTTGTTGACCATATATGCTTTTAAAGATGTGCGGATTGCCAGTATGATTTTTGAAAAATCCAAAGATGCATTTTTGAGTATTTTTTCTAAATCTCTTGAGATAGGCTTGATTGGCTTTCTTATTTCTACTATGTTCGTTGCGGCTATTCACGTAAAGTTTTTTTGGATAATTTTGGGATTTATTCTTGCCCTAAAAGGGTTGGCTTTAAAAATACAATCAAAGGAGTTGAAAATAAAATGATAAAAATTTTACACATAATTACCGCTTCAGAGCAAAATAAAGGAGTTGGCGGGGCAGAAACATTACTATTGGCTATGCTGAAAGAGATAAACAGGGATCTCTTTAAGTTTGTGATAGCCTATAGCTCTAAGGGCCCCTTAATTAAAGAGTTTATAGAAGCAGGAGCTGATGTTGTGCCATTTGATACTTATAGTCAGTTAGATTTAATGGCAATAAAAAAACTAATTGATTTGATTAGGATAAAAGATGTCAACCTTATACATTCCCACCAGCCGCGATTTGATTTTTTAGCTTGCATTGCCGCCAAAATAACAAAGACCCCTTTTATATTTACGAGGCATTTATCTATAAGCGAATCTCCAATAAATAAGGTAAAGAAAATAATATTTTTGATGGTAGATAAACTTGTTACGGTAAGGTTAGCCGATAAAATAATTTCTGCCTCTAAAAGCATAGCAGATGATTTAATTCAGAAAGAAAATGCATCGAAAGAGAAATCAATGGTTATATATGCCGGTTTGGATTTAAAAGTATATGATAAATATATAGAGATTGGTAAAATAAGAAAAGAATTTTCCATTGATTCCGAAGTTCCACTCGTTGGGATGATTGGCAGGATAAATGCGCAAAAGGCTCATCAGTATTTGTTACAAGCTGCTACCGAAGTTATCAGGGGCATCCCCAATGCAAAATTTTTAATTGTCGGCGATGGTCCCCTAAGGAAGAAACAAGAAAAATTAGCAGAAGATTTAGGGATAAACACTCATATAATTTTTACAGGTCAGAGAAAAGATATTCCGGAAATAATGGCAGATATGGATATAGCTGCTCTTTCTTCTCTTACAGAGGCATTAGCGGTTGTTAATTTAGAAGCTATGGTTATGCGGAAACCAGTTGTTTCTTTTGATGTGGGCGGAGTTGCGGAACTTGTAGTCGATAACGAAACTGGTTTTCTGATTATCTCAAAGGATACGCGGGCATTCGCCAATGCCATAATAAATTTGATAAAGGATAAAGATAAAGCAAAAAAGATGGGCATTGCTGGGCGCAAACGCGTAGAAGAAAATTTCACATTAGAGTTAATGGTAAAAAAACACGAAGAACTATATAGTTCAATTTTGAAACCCGATTTATAACTAAAATGACTAAAAAATTAAACGTTTTAATGGTTACAGAATCTTTTTATCCAGATGGCATAGGCGGAGCCCATACATATGTATACAACTTATCCAAAACTTTAGTAGAATTGGGGCACAGCGTTTGTGTGATAACTATAAAAACCAAAGAGGATTCTTTGGCGGAAGAGAGAATTGAAGGAATCCATGTTTTGCGATATAAAACTGCGCTTTCGGGCCCATTTTTGTTTATTAGGCGTCCGCTTAGAAGCGTTATTAATGCTGGAAGGCTTTTTTGTTATATTGCGAAGAGAGTCAAATTTGATCTTATAAATTTCCATTCAAGTTTGCCGGCTTTCGGTATAAATTTTTGTTCGGATAGCAGGGAAATTCCCAAGATATATACTTTTCATTCCTCAATGGTAGATGAGGTAAAAATACAGATCAAAAAAAGCAATATTTCCCCGCATTTTTGAATAAGGCAGTACTTGAAATCATTAGGGTGGTAGAAAGGGTAAATTTGAGGTTCTGTAAGAAAATACTGGTGTTGAGTAATTTTAGTCGGCAATGTTTAATTAATGCCTATCGTCAAAGTTCAGATAAAATAATAGTTATTCCCGGAGGAGTTGATATCAATAAATTTGTGCCAGCTATTAATAAAAACACTCTGCGGGATAATCTTGCTTTGCCGAAAGACAAAATAATTCTTTTGACAGCGCGTCGTTTGGCGGCTCGTATGGGGTTGGAAAATTTAATTTATGCCATTAAGAAAGTCAGCAAGAGTAATAGGAATATTTTTTTAGTTATTATAGGAGATGGATTTTTAAGAGCGAAGTTAAAAGAAATAATTAAACAAGAAAATTTAGAAAGATATATTGTTCTGCAAGGTCCTGTAAATATGGAAAAAATACCCGTTTACTATCAGGCGTCAGATGTTTTTATTATGCCTACAGAACACGATGAATGGTTTGGATTAGTTACAATAGAGGCTTTATCTTGCGGGGTACCTGTTTTAGGGACGCCGATAGGAGGTATCGCAGAAATTTTGACTAATATAGATAAGAATTTATTATTTTCTGGAACAAGTTCAAGCGATATGGCTGCAGGCATATTTAAATTTCTTGAGAATAAAAATGCTTTTATTACAAATAGTCATAACTTTAGAGCGCATATTGTAGAGAAGTATTCATGGGAAATAGTTTGTAAAAAAACTGAGAAGGTCTATTATGCGTTACGGCGCCCCTAAATTAAAAAGAAATTATATCAAATTTTATTTAATCGGATGCATTTTAATAATCATTGGTTTGTTTTCTGCCGTAGCGGATTCGGCGGAACTTATTCCATTACCGCGGTTGATAGAATTTAAAAATGGAGAAGTGTTTCTATCTAACAAGTGGAGTATTGTTTTAGATGAAAGCAACGAAAAGAGTCTTTTTGTAGGGAAATATTTACTTCGGCAAATAAACGTTCGTTGTGGAATTATTTTAAAATTAGAAGATGTTAACTCTCCCCACCAGAAGACTAATTGTATTATTTTAGATAAGATTGATGGGCAAAAAAGCAAGGATTTTATCACGGGAAAAAACAAAATTTATTTTTCGAGTATCGGCGATGAAGGTTATCTTTTAGATATTTCCCCAAATAGCATAAACATATTAGGTAATACTTCAAGGGGGATATTCTATGGCACGCAGACATTTATTCAGCTTCTTGGGGGGAATAAAGAAAAAGACGGTGTTGTGGCTGTCACGGCAGTTAAAATAATCGATTACCCGAAAGTTAAAATGCGAGCTGTCCATTTTAGTGGGGTGAATCCCGATAAAATAAAAGAACAATTGGATAAAATATCTCAGTTGAAATATAATACGGCCATAATTGAAACGCCATCATATTTTTCTCTTAGCCGGAGCGAAAGCAGAAGTCGGATGGAAGAAATTTTTAGATATGCCCGCGAGCGTTTTATAGAACCGATACCTGAATTGCAAAGTTTTGGCGCATCCGGCCCTGTTTTGAGAAAGGACCCTTTTGCCGTAGAAGGAATCAGGATAGAAAATGAACCCTATAAATTTATTAATAATTTAGCAACGCCACTAATTCCAACAAGTCACTCATTAGTTAATCTTATAATTGATGGGGCAGATCAAGTAATAATTCAGAGTAGTGATGAAAAAAATTTATATGCTGAAGGCAAAGATTACAAAATTGTCGAAGGGCCGGTTTCTTATCCGTTTAAGTTGAATAATATGCCGAGTCAGATTATGAAGACAGCAGATAGCGCTATAAAGGACAACGAAGAAGTTCTTATTTCATATACCTATTTTGAGAACAAAGCTTCATATAAAAATGCGGATTGTACCATACCATATTGCCCTTCTAGCGAAAGAACATATAAAATTATGTTCGATTCGATTAAAAATGTCATAGAAGTATTAAAGCCTAATTATCTCAGTGTTGGCCATGACGAAATAAGAGGTATAAATAGAGATAAACGTTGTAGGGAAAGGGGACTTAGCAATGCAGAGATTTTAGCGGATGATATAAGCAAACTCTATTATTTTAGTAAAACCATTGATCCTCATGTGAAAATGTTGATATGGTCTGATATGCTTAATCCATATGACAACGGAGGAAATGCCAATTTTCAACTGCAATATGGTGGTTTGCCAGGCGTAACAGCCCCTGCTATAGATTTAATTCCGAAGGATATTATCATAATGCTTTGGAGATATGATCCGGATCGAAATTTTTTGATGAAAAGCGCCGATTATTTCGAAACTAAACAATTTGAATATTTTGTAGCCGGGTGGAACAATAAACAAAACCTTTTAGAATGGTCTCAAATAGCCAAAAAACGGATAAATTGTCTTGGTATCATCGTGACTACTTGGTATGATTGGGAAGGCAATTTTGATATAATAAAATACACCGCTGAAATATCATGGCATTAACATTATGCGAGGAATTAAATTATGAAAAAACTAAAAGTGATAACCATTTTTGGTACCCGTCCTGAAACAATAAAATTAGCACCTGTAATCAAAGAACTTGAAAAGCATCCAAAACAGATTATTTCGAAAGTTATTGCTACTGCACAACATAGAGATATGATGGATGCTTTTGTCAGGGTGTTTGGATTAAAAGCGGATTATGATTTGGATGTAATGACTCATAATCAAACACTTTTTGATATAACAATGAGGACTTTAAATCGAATTGAGGATATTTTTTTAAAAGAAAAACCGGATCTTATTCTTGTGCAGGGAGACACAACCACTGCTTTTGTCGCGAGTTTGGCTGCGTATTATCTTAAAATTTCTGTAGGGCATGTTGAAGCGGGATTGCGCACAAAAAATAAATACAGTCCATTCCCAGAAGAAATGAACAGGCGTTTGATTAGTCCAATCGCGGATTTTAATTTTGCCCCTACTCGCCAAGCGAAAGAAAATCTTCTTAAAGAAGGAATTAACCCTAGAAATATATTTATTACCGGTAATACAGTTATTGATGCTTTGTTTTTAACTTTAGGCAAGCCTTATGAATGCAGTCATAAAGTGTTGAAAAAAATAGATTATAAAAACAAAAAGGTAATTTTGGTTACTGTCCACAGAAGAGAAAGTTTTGGCAAACCCATAGAGCAGATATTTAAAGCCGTAAAAGAGATAGCTAATAAATTTGATGTTGAAATAATATATCCGGTGCATCTAAATCCTAATGTGCAAAAAGCGGCAAGTGAAATTTTGGCGGGTATTAAAAATATTCATTTAATTGAGCCCTTGGAGTATGTGCCTTTTGTTAATTTGATGAGTAACGCATATTTAGTTTTAACGGATTCCGGCGGTGTTCAGGAAGAAGCCCCCTCTTTAGGCAAGCCGGTTATTGTTTTGCGTGATGTAACGGAAAGAATGGAGGGCGTCAAAGCAGGGACAGCAGTGCTTATTGGAACCGATAGGGAAAAGATAATAAAAACAACTTCAAGGCTTTTGACGTCGAATGCCGCTTATCAAAAAATGGCTAAAGCCCAAAATCCTTACGGCGACGGTAAAGCTGCTGAGAGAATTGTTAAAAGTATTTTAAATTTTAAAAATAGCCTGTTTGGGGAATAATTATGACTGTATTTCTTTTTTGGTTTTCATTAGCGTTAATAATATTAAGTTATTTAGCTTATCCGCTTATCTTAATTCTATTATCGGCTGTTATTAAAAGGTCTTTTGCGAAAGAAGGCATGGAACAGTCAGTTACTTTGATTATTCCCGCGCACAATGAAGAAAGTGTCATTGGGGAGAAAATAAAAAATGTTTTCTCTTTGGATTATGCAAAAGGCAAAATGGAGATTTTATTAATTTTGGATGGATGTACGGATAAAACTAAAACAATAGCAGAGAAATTTTCTGGAGAGAGGATAAAAATAATAGAACAAAACCCAAGAAAAGGCAAAATGGCCGCCCTGAATTTGGCGGTATCGCAGGCAAGAGGAGAAATAGTTGTTTTTACAGATGCAGATGTAATTCTTGATACCCAAGCAATTAAGTATTTGGTAGAGAATTTTAAGGATAAAAAAATTGGTTGTGTGGGGGGAGAGCTTATTTATGTGTCGAGCGGGGAATCATTAGTTGAGGCGGGAGAAAATTTATATTTCAAATATGATAAGTTTTTAAGAGACAAAGAAAGCAAAATGGGTACATTGCTTGTAGTAAGCGGCTCGATTTATGCCATGAGAAAAAGTTTGTTTGTGCCTATTAGAGAAGATTTGGCAGATGATTTTATAAATCCTATCAGTGTGGCTAGTAAAGGATTTTGGGTTGTTTGTGATTCAAGAGCAAAAGCATTTGGGAAAGTTGCTAAAACCACAAAAGATGAATTTGGACAAAAAACACGCGTGGTAACGCAGGGATTTAAAGCATCCGCACAAATATTTAGATTCATTAGTAATAAAAATTACATTTATTTTCTTGAATTTATTTTTCATAAATTTTTGCGCTGGATAGTGCCTTTGTTTTTGATGGGGGTTTTTATTTCAAACCTCTTGCTTTGGGACTTGCGAAATTACAAAATTGTTTTTTGTGCGCAGTTGATATTCTATGCATTTGCCGCAGTTGGATATTTTTTGCAGAAAAAAAGAATTGATAGTAAGATATTTTATATCCCTTTCTATTTTACTTTGATTAACATCGCGGCTTTAATTGGGTTGATAAAGTTTTTAATAGGAGAAGAGACAAAAACGTGGGAATTGGCTCAAACGACAAGAAAATAGAGAAGTGCTTGAAGTTGGCTTGCATTGAAGTCGTTTATCTGTGATCCCATGAGGGCCAAAAAATTTAAAAAAGGAGGTAGGGAGTGAATAAGAGATTATTTAGTTGGTGGACAGCTGGCTTTTTTATAATCAGTTTTGTTTTATTCTCATCTGTTTTCGCGCAGGCTGGCGTCAATATAACCATAGATGGCAATGTTTCAGATTGGGC
>JBDRBQ010000009.1:0-25851 GCA_043822625.1 Candidatus Omnitrophota bacterium
AGTGACGGTATGGCACCTATCCCCGAACCCGGGACTATAGCGCTTGTGCTTACCGGGCTTTTGGGAATAACGTTTGTGAGAAAATATAAAAAATAGATAAATAAAAACGGCGGAGTATGAAAAAATTCAAAACTTCTTTTAGAGTGCGTTACGCGGAAACCGACCAGATGCGGGTAGTTTATTACGGAAATTACTTTGTGTGGTTTGAGGTCGCGCGCACCGAGGCTCTAAGAGAAATGGGCATCGAGTATTCAGAGTTGGAAAAAGAAGGCTATTTTTTAATGGTAGCCGATGCCCGTTGTCAATATAAAGCGCCCTGTAAATACGATGATTTAATTATTGTCCATACCGAAATCTGCGAAGTTAAAAATTCCAGCCTTTCTTTTGATTATCAAATCTTCAAAAATGATAAATTACTTGCTATAGGTAAAACAGCGCACGTTTTTTGCAATACAGAAGGTCGTCCGGTCAGAATACCCCTAAAAGTTAGAGAAAAAATAGAGAATGTCAGTAAACCCCGTTAGAGAACTTTGTTTTCTAACGGTATACGCTGGAGACGCTGGCTGTTTTATCTTTGTATTTCATGGCTTTGCGTATATAATATATAAAAAGTAGGGAGTGAGTATGAGAAAAAAGGTATGGGTTTTGCTGGCGGATGGTTTTGAGGAAATAGAAGCGGTTGTTTGCATAGATATATTACGCAGGGCAGGGTTAGAGGTAATAACCGTTTGCGTGGGAAAAGAAAAAATAGTTTGCGGTTCTCAGAATGTAAAGATTTTCGCGGACTTGAATATAGAAGAAGTTTGCGTTTTGCCGGACGCGCTTGTTGTTCCGGGTGGAACGCGCGGTTCGGAAAATTTGGCCAACTCGAAAAAGGTTTTAAATATAGTAAAAGATTGTTATAATAAGGGGAAAATTGTGGCCGCTATTTGCGCCGCGCCCGCTATAGTACTTTTGCCTGCCGGTATTCTTGAAGGGAAAAAAGTTACTTCTTATCCAGACTATAAAGAAAAATTTGCCGGCGAAAGCATTTATGCGGATAAAGATGTGGTCGTTGACGCTAATATTATTACTTCGCGCGGGGTAGGAACTGTTTTTGCCTTCGCGTTTAAGATAACGGAAATTCTTCAGGGCAAAGAGGTTTGTAAATCAGTTAAGGAAGATGTGCTACTTAGTTAACACAACCTATTATAAAGAGAATTTAGTAAACAGTATTTAACGCAAAGTATGTAGAAAAAAGTAAAAAGAGTGTAGCTATGCTCTATGCGCTTTGCATTCTGCGTATTTTAAAAAAAAGGGGATTAAGTTATGGGATTAATAAGACGTAATCAAATCAAAAATAAACAGGCTGTTAAAAGACACAAAAAGAGACTTAAACTTCAAAAGGCGGGACTAAATCCAGGTGATTGCTACTTTGGAAAATTCTACGTCGCGCCAAAAGCGGCTAGATAATGCGAAAAACCGGAAGTAGCAAAATATGGTTGTTGGTTATAAAAAGAAGTGTACTGCCGGTTTTCTTTTTTCTTTTGATATCTTCAGCTTTTTTCTTTTACCAGCATAAATTGCGATTGTTGATATCGGAAGCGTGGCAGAAGCATGTGTCTGATATTTTTTTCATGCTTTTTCTCTTCGTTATTTCCTTTTTGGCGCATAAAATATCCGGCGCGGTATTTAAAAGGTACCAGATAGAAATAGCCGCTAAAACAAAAACAACTTTAGACGATAAATTCATTCCTCTTTTCCGCAGGATAATTTTTTTGGCAATCTGGGTTATCGCTCTGATTATATTTTTGAGCCGGCTGGGGGTAAACATCAATGCCCTTATCGCCGCGTTGGGAGTAGGTTCTTTGGCTATCGCGCTTGCGGCTCAGGATACCATCGCTAATATCATTGCCGGTTTTTTGATAATGATAGACCAGCCTTTTAGAGTGGGAGATGAAATTAAACTTCCTACCGGAGAAAAAGCCAAAGTTCTGGAAATAGGTATTCGCAGGTCTAAGTTTTATTCTCTTGAAGTGGAAGCTGTAATTATTGTTCCTAATTTGGATTTGAGCAAAAGCAGGATTATAAATTATACTTATGCGGCCAATGGGAAATTTATTTAATATGGCTGAAAAACTCAAAAAAGATTTAGGTTTATTGGATGTTTTTTGCATAGCCAGCGGCGCAATGATAAGTTCGGGGCTTTTTATTCTGCCCGGGATAGCATCGGCAAAAGTCGGACCGGCATTATTTCTTTCTTATATAATAGCGACTCTTTTAGCTTTGCCGGCGATGTTTAGCAACGCGGAATTAGTTACGGCTATGCCGAAATCCGGCGGAGATTATTTTTTTATCTCAAGAAGCATGGGTTTTGCCGTTGGCACTATCGGAGGGTTGGCAAGCTGGTTTTCTCTGAGCCTGAAAAGTGCTTTTGCTTTAATAGGAATGGGCGCTTATGCCGCTCTGATTGCCGGAGTGGATGTAAGAGCAGTGGCGGTTTTGTTATGCGTCTTTTTTGTTATAATAAATATTCGTAGCGTAAAACAGGCTGGCAGATTACAGGTTATTTTGGTTTTCGGTTTATTCGTTATTTTATTTTTTTATGTTATAAGAGGATTCGGCGCCGTGCATATTTCAAGATTTACGCCTTTTACGCCATTTGGAGCGGGAAAGGTTTTCGCGGGCGCGGGACTGGTGTTTGTTTCCTACGGAGGGTTAACTAAAATAGCCAGCGTGGCTGAAGAAGTTAAAAATCCCGGACGGAATATTCCTCTCGGAATGATATTGGCGTTGGCGTCGGTTGGTGTATTATACGGATTAGTGGTTTTTGTTACTACGGGTGTCATAGACGCGGAAAAACTGCATCACTCTTTAATCCCCATTTCCGAAGGAGCGGCCGGTTTTATGGGGACCCCCGGCATGATTTTGATGGCCGCCGCGGCTTTGTTGGCTTTTATTTCGACGGCAAACGCTGGTATCTTATCAGCCTCGCGTTATCCCATGGCGTTGAGCAGGGATAAGCTACTGCCGGGTTTTTTAAAAAAAGTAAACAGCCGTTTTAAAACACCTCATCTTTCCATAATATTTACAGGTACTTTTATGATAGCGGCCATACTTTTTCTTAAGTTGGAAATACTGGTAGAAACAGCTTCTTTGTTATTGATTCTGCTTTATATGCTTGTAAACGTGGCTTTGATTATAATGCGCGAGAGTCAAATTCTAAATTACCAGCCGACATTCAAAGCGCCGCTTTATCCGTGGATGCAGATAGCAGGCATTATCGGCGGTTTTTTTCTTATTCTTGAAATGGGCAGGGAGCCGGTTTTAATAACACTTTTATTTGTTGCCGCCGGTTTTTTCTGGTATCTGGTTTACGGGCGGTTTCGCATGAAAAAAGACTTTGCTCTTATCAGCGTCATTGAAAGAATTACCGCCAAAGAATTGTCGCATAATCTTCTCGGACGGGAATTGAGCGAAATTATACGCGAGCGGGATAATATCGTCGAGGATAGGTTCGATAAAGTGATTAAAGAATCTATTGTTTTGGATGTCGAAGAAGAAATTGGCATGGAAGAATTTTTTGAAAAAACCGCCGCTTCTTTAAGTGGACAGCTTGACATAAATAAAGAAAAGCTTTATGATTTATTAATCAACCGCGAAAAAGAATCATCCACGGTTATAAGAACGGGACTGGCTATTCCCCATATAATTATAGAGGGCGAAAATAAGTTTAAAATTTTACTCGCGCGCGCCCGCAAGGGTATTATTTTTCCAACGGCAAAAGAGGCTGTGAATACGGTTTTTGTGCTCGCGGGAAGTAAGGACGAACGCAATTTTCATCTGCGCGCTTTAGCGGCTATCGCCCAGATCGCGCAAAACCCGGAATTTGATAAAAAATGGCTTTCCGTCAGAAGTGCTGAAGATTTAAAAGATATTATCCTTTTGGCGGAAAGAAAAAGGTTCGAAGAAAAGGAGCAAAGTTAAATATGTTTTTAAGTATTCTTTTTATATTAACCGGTCTTTTGATAATTATATACCCGCCGCTTCTTTCGATTATAGTGGCGGCTGTGTTGATTATTATTGGCATTGTGTTGTTAGTGATGAGTGTTCATTATAAACGTATGTCCAAACATTTTAAAAATCCGTTTATGGAATTTTTCGTAAAATTTTAAATTAAGGGAGAGCTTTTTATGGCGTGTTTTTTTTGGCCGGATGGTAAACCTGAGGTTATAAAATGGTTTACAATAAATATAGTACTTTTGATGATTCTTTTCGCGGCAAGCGTAAAATCCGCGGCGGAAGAAAATATAGAGCCTATTCAGTTGGAAAAAATAGTAGTTACTTCACAGAAAAAGCCTGTGAAAAGCAGGGAATTGACGAGATGTGTAGCTGTGATGGATAGCGGTCAGATTGCCGCTTTGCCGGTTACCTCACCCGCCGAGGCTTTGGGATATTTAGAAGGAGTGGACGTTAAAAGAAGAGGCCCCTGCGGAGTGCAGTCCGACATTAGCATAAGAGGTTCTTCTTTTGAACAGGTTTTAATTTTGATTGACGGTGTCAGGATGAACGACCCCCAGACTGCTCATCATAACATGGATTTGCCCATTCCTATGGATTCAATCGAAAGGATAGAAGTTTTGCGTGGCGGCGGGTCATGTGTTTATGGGGCAGGCGCTTTTGGCGGGGTTGTAAATATTATAACTAAAACTCCCAAGAAAGAGGGAATAAAAGTCGGCCTGAGCGGCGGAGAACATGATTTATTTTCGCAGAGTTTTACGGCGGCTAAATTTTTTAAAGACAGCGCCAACATGCTTTCTTATGAAAGAAAAGAATCGTCCGGCTACAGACCTGATACGGATTTCGAAAACCAGACTGTTTATTTTAAGTCGGTTTTGAACGAAGATAGCTTTCCTGTTGAATTTAAGGCCGGTTACGCGAAAAAAGATTTCGGCGCGGCGGATTTCTATTCTAATCTTTATCCGCATGAAGAAGAACATACCGATACCAGATTTTTTAATTTAAAAACAGAGGTTAACAAAGAGCCGTTTAAGATTACGCCTTTGGTTTTTTACAGAAGGCACGGGGATAAATTTATCTTAGATAGAAATAGGCCGTGGTGGCAGGTTAATTTTCATACTACTTACGTTTATGGCGGCGAAATTCAGGCGGAGACGACTTTATTCGACGACCCTCTTATGTTCGGTATAGACGGCAGGGAAGAAAAAATTACTTCCACGAATTTAGGCAATCACGCGCGGTATAATACGGCTTTGTTTTTCATGTATGATAAGAAGATAAAAGATAAGGGCGTTTTGAATGTGGGTTTGCGCGAAGATTATTTTCAGGGCTGGGGCTGGCAGACAGCACCTTCTTTTTCGGGAAATTATTTTTTGCGTGATGATTTAAAAGCGCGCGCGGCGGTTAACAGTTTATACAGGATACCTTCTTATACAGAGCTTTTTTATAATACTTCCGCTAATAAAGGCAATGAAAATCTGGTTCCTGAAAAGGGGTGGTCGTGCGAGGCGGGTTGTGATTACAATAAAGATAATTTTGACTTGAGCACGACGGTTTTTTTTAGGGACGAAAAGAATGCCATAGACTGGGCAAGGAACACCACTCTCGATGTGTGGCAGGCTGAAAATGTAAACCGCCTGAAAACACAGGGTGTAGAAATAGATATGGTTTTGAAACCGCTTTATTTAAAAGAAAAATTTTTGACAGACGCGGTTGTCTGCGGTTATAGCTATATTTATGCTTCGTATTCCGCCTTAGCACCTTTTACCAAATACGCGCCGGCGTATTTAAAACACTGCGCTTACACGGGAGTGGATTTGAGCCTGCCTTTCGGTATAAAACAAACGCTGAGATTAAATTATAAAGAAAGAGCGACCCAGAGACATTATTTTCTTCTGGATTCCAAAATTTCAAAAACTATAGAAAAGGGATCCTTTGATATTGAATTTTTTATAAACGGCACCAATCTTTTTAACACCTCTTACAGCGACATAACCGACGTAGTTATGCCCGGCAGGTGGGTTGAGGCGGGATTGAGTTTAAGGCTTTAAGTTGAGCCTACCGATAGGCAGGAGTCGCGTGGCTTGTCCGTGTCACCCCTTGCCATATTTTAGATTGACAAGAAAATCTCTTTAGCGATATTATAAAATGAAATATTAATGACATTATCGTAGCCTCATTAATTGTTAGGAAAAGAGAAATTTGAAGAATTCATGATATAATCAAGATAGTGTCAAAAGTTCTATGCGGTCTACTCGACAAGAATATGACTAAAAGCACGGTAACGGTAACGAAGCGGACCATGCCTACCTTGCCTACGGTCATGCCTACGGCCATGCCTACGGCCATGCCTACGGCAGGCGGGCAGGCGGGCAGGCGGGCTTTCCGCCTGCGATAAAACTACGGCGAGATAAGTGTAAATGGGGAAAATTTGATATTCCCCTCTTTGTAAAAGAGGGGTTAGGGGAGATTTTTAAAAACTTCTTGGTCAGGGTAATGCAAAATTAAAGTCGTACATAGCGTTACTTAGTATGTAGCCAACGTCCATAATCGGGTCATAATCAAAGTCATAATCAAAGAAATATATTGACAAAGGCGGTATAAATAAGGTATATTTTTTATATCATGGAATTCGAATTTGATCCTAAAAAAAGTAAAATAAATAAGAAAAAGCACGGGATTGATTTTATGGAAGCACAAGCTCTGTGGGAAGATTCCAACTTCATAGAGATTCCGGCCAAAGTTAGTGATGAGCCGAGATTTTTAGTAATAGGGTGTATTTTGCATAAACATTGGTCGGGAGTAATTACGTATAGAGAAGAAAAGATAAGAATTATTTCGGTTCGCCGTTCTCGGCAGGAGGAGGTAGATATTTATGAAAGCTAAAGATTTTGATAAAAACTTTGATGAGGGGAAAAATATATCCAAACATCTTGATGTTTCAAAAATCAGCCGGCGTGGACAAGAACAAAAACGAGTTAATGTAGATTTTCCTCTTTGGATGATCCAATCTTTGGATAAAGAAGCAAAACGTTTAGGAGTCCCTCGCCAATCTATTATCAAGGTGTGGGTAGCAGAACGCTTAGAACATTCAAATTAGCGAATGTCGGGGGCTTGTCTGTATAGAAAATCTTCATAAAAAAAGCATTTTTTAAACAGGTAATTCATATAATAGTTAATCGTAGAGCGTATAGGTCTATTTTTGGACGCAATCGGTGAGTTTTAAAGGGTAGTTGCTTGTCCAACGGCAGGCAGGAGCCGCGATTTGTCAGTGTCATTATAAAGACTTCTGCACAGCCACCCTTTTGAATTTGCGCATTGTCATTCTGGGACCATAGGCCGAAGAATTTCTACGGCATTAGATTTGCTGAGTGACAACGAAGTGCCCAGAATGACCGAAGATGATGTTTTTGTTGAAGCCGCGCAGAGGTCTTGTATATATATAATATTTTTATTTCTAACCCCTTTTCATATAAACTCTTTTCATGTTTTGATTGACAGAAAAATCACTGTAGCGATATTATAATATGAAATATTGATGACACTATCTTAGTCTCATTAATTGTTAGGAAAAGATAAATTTTAAGAATTCATGATATAATCAATAAACGGAGGGGAAGAATGCCCGAAATTTGTAGATTTTTAGGAATAGTTATTTCGATGTATTATAAAGAACATGCGCCACCACATTTTCATGCTAAATATGGAGAACAGAGAGCGGCTTTTTCAATAGATGAGTTAAAAATTATTGAAGGAAATCTACCTAAAAGAATCGTATCACTTGTTTTAGAATGGGCTTTTGAACATAGATGTGAGCTATTAGAAGATTGGAATTTTTCCCAAAGGCACGAAGAATTAAAAAAAATAGAACCGCTTGTTTAGGAGAATGATATGCATTGGATAAAAAATGTAATATATATTAAAGAATATAAACTAAAGCTGCAATTTGAAAGCAATGAGTATAAATTGGTTGATTTGCAATCTCATCTTGACGGGAAAATATTTAAACCCTTGAAAGATATTTCATATTTTAAAACAGTAAAATTAAATAAAGATATTGATACAATTGTCTGGTCCAATAATGCGGATTTCTCACCAGACTTTCTTTATGAAATCGGCCAATCGGTTAAAAACTAAACAAGATTTATAATCAAGTTGACCTTTCCCCCTTCCATCGGACACCTCCTAATTATGAGCCAGCTTTTATGCTATCACCAACTCTTTGTTGTGTCCGCTTTTTCGGGGGAAGATCAAAATGAAGGTGGCGTTAAAAGGCAATCAAATTGTAGGTGAGGTGGATTTTAAAGAGCCCTTGCGTAATAACAAAGAAAAAAACATAGAAAAAGCCAAAAAATGGGCAAAAGATATAATCGCCAAAATTTCCGCGGTAAAAATTTGACATATCTTAATTTTAGGGTTATAATAAAGTCTCTTTTCTTGAAAACTTAATTTAAAGCGAAAGGATTTTAAAATTAAATGAAAGAAATACGTATTCACGCCAGAGCAGGTCAGGGAGCGATTACCACAGCGGCTTTAGTGGGTCAGGCTGTTTTTGCCAAAGAAAAATACGCTTACGCTTTTCCTAACTTCGGCGCCGCCAGAATGGGTGCTCCGATGAATTCATTTGTTCGTATTGATGATAAACCAATCCGTTTAAGAAGTCAGGTTTATTATCCCGATTATGTATTGGTTGTTGACCCTACCTTGATGAGAGGTTTTAATGTATTTGAAGGCATGAAAGAAAACGGCATTGCCATTATAAACGTCACCAAAACTACGCAGTTACCGCAAGCGCCTAAGGGAATTAAAGTTTATTCATTGGCGGCGACGGACATTGCCGTTGAGATCATAAAACGTCCATTGGGAAATACGGTATTATTGGGCGCTTTTGCCGCGGCCAGCGGATTGTTTGATTTAAAAGATTTAAACAACGCTATGGAAGGCCGTTTCGGTGGAGAAATTGCAAAGCTTAATCAGCAGGCCGCCGAAGCAGGATTTAATTACATAAAGGAAAACTATAAATAACGAAGGAAGGTTTATAATATAATGAAAGTAAATTTAATTGCTAAACCGGGTTCCAGTAAGGCCAATAAAACCGGCTCATGGAGAAGCGGCAAAAAACCTAAATTTCTTAAAACCAAATGTATAGCCTGTAAATTGTGTGCTTTGATGTGTCCAGAAGGATGTATCACTGGAAAAGAAAAATGTACTTTTGACGCGGACTTTGATTTTTGTAAGGGTTGCGGTATTTGCGCTGTTATATGTCCGGTCAAGGACATTGAAATGGTGAATGAAGAAGAAAAAACTCAGCATACGGAAGGGAAATAAATAAATGAAAGAATTTTTGGAAGGTTCCAAAGCAGTCGCGGAAACGATAAATTTAGTAAAACCGGGTGTGATTTCAGCCTATCCCATTACGCCTCAGACACATATCGTCGAAGACCTTTCCCAGATGGTTGCCGACGGCAAGTTGAATTCGGAGTTTATTAATGTGGAAAGTGAACATTCCGCGGCCAGTGTAGTATTGGGGGCGAGTGCGGCAGGGGTGAGAGTATTTAGCGCTACAAGTTCTCAAGGACTTTTGTTAATGACGGAAGTTATTTTTAATATCGCTGGTATGCGTCTTCCGGTAGTTCTTACCTGTGCCAACAGGGCTATTTCAGCGCCGATAAATATCTGGAATGACCATCAGGACGCGGAGACGGTAAGAGATTCCGGCTGGATACAATTTTATGGTGAAAATACGCAGGAAGTGTGTGACTTGCATCTTTTGGCTTACCGTTTGGCGGAACATCAGGACGTTATGCTCCCGGTAATGGTTAATCTTGACGGTTATATTTTAACTCACGGTTATGAAGTTGTCGATATAGCTTCACAGGCCGATGTAGATAAATTTTTACCCCCTTATAAAACGTCTTATAAACTTGATATAGATGCTCCTATAAGCATGGGGCTTTTAGGACCGCCGGATTCTTACACGGAAACGAGATTTGCCATTCAGGAAACCATGAAAGAGACGCTAAAATTAATACCGCAGCTTTGCGGCGAGTTTGAAAAAATATTTGGTCGGAAATTAACCGGTATTATAGAAGAATATAAAACCGAAGATGCCGATATGATTTTAGTGGCAAAGGGTTCTGTGGTAGGAACTATAAAGGAAACAGTTGATAAATTAAGAGAAGAGGGTGTGAAAATAGGCGTTTTGAAAGTTGTAACGTATCGTCCGTTTCCTTCAGAGTTGGTTTATCAGGCACTGCGTAGAGCTAAGAAAGTAGCTGTAATTGAAAAGGCTATTTCGCTTGGTTCGACAGGTCCTATGAATTTGGAAATTTGCAATGTTTTTGCCGGCAAAAAAGAGACCCCTGAGATAAACGGTTTTGTTATTGGTCTCGGCGGCAGAGATATAAGGATGAGTTCAATTGAAAATATAGTTAAAACTCTTTCCGGTGAAATGGTTAAAGATAAATTTATAGATTTAAAAGAGGTAGTATAATGCAAAATAACAATTTATTCGAGTCTGGACATACCGCGTGCGCCGGATGTGGACAAGCTATAGCGGCAAGATTAGTGGTAGAGGCGGCGGGAAAAAGTACCATGATTGTTAATAATACCGGTTGTCTTGAGGTGTTTTCCTCAAAGGCGCCTGAAACCGCGTGGGGCGTGCCGTGGATACATTCTTTATTTGAAAACGCGCCGGCGGTAGCTTCCGGAGTGGAAGGGGCATTGAAGTTTTTAGGGAAAAAGGACAAGATAAATGTTATCGCGCAGGGCGGAGACGGTTCTACTTTTGATATAGGTTTTGGGGCGTTGTCCGGGATGTTTGAGAGAGGACACGATATTTTGTATGTATGTTATGATAACGAAGCTTATATGAATACCGGTGTTCAGCGTAGCGGCGCTACTCCTTTTGACGCCAACACCACTACTTCTCCTTCCGGCAAAGAATCCTTCGGAAATCAGCGTCCTAAAAAAGATTTAATAGCCATTTCCGTAGCCCATCATATACCTTACGTTGCTTCGGCTTCGGTGGGGTATCCGATGGATATTCAGAAAAAAGTAAAAAAAGCCCTTTCTATTAAAGGGTCTAAATACCTTCAGATTTTTGTGCCTTGTCCTTTAGGATGGAGACATGAATCGGTTTTAACACCTGAAATAGCTAAACTATCGGTAGAAACCGCGCTTTATCCTTTATTGGAATATGAAAACGGAAACCTTGTTTCGGTTAAAAAAATAAAACAGCCTAAACCGGTTGAAGAATATCTTAAGATGCAGAAACGGTTCGCGCATCTTTTTAAGACTGAAACAGGGAAAAATCAGATAAAAGAAATTCAGGCGATAGCCGACGCGAATATAAAAAAATTCGGCTTGACTGAACAGGTAAGCGTAGAAGTAAAACAATAAAACGGAGGTGCGGAATGAAAGCAGTAGTAGATCCGGATATTTGTACAGGCTGTGGGCTTTGTGTAAGTACCTGTCCTGAAGTGTTTGAGATGGATGGAGACGTCGCAAAAGCAATAGGAGATGAGGTTCCCGAAGAAAATGAAGAATGCGCGAAACAGGCGGAAGAAGATTGCCCTGTACAAGCCATAATCGTAAAATAATTGATTTTTAAAAAGAAAAGATAAAAAAGGCCTTGCTGAAAAAGTTAAGGCCTTTTTTTTGAAGAAAAAAATCATATAGCAAGGTTCTATAAAAGGTTTTTGTATGGCTATTATGCATGGAACGACTGATAGATTCTAAAGTTGCTAAATTGGATTAAATTACTTTCAAGTATCCTGGGATTTGTTCGGGAAGTTGATAAAAGAATTATAAAACTCAATTTTTATGGTATAATTAAATTCATGGATAAAAAAAGTTTTAAAATTGATTCTATCAAAAAAAGTGATGACTATTCTTACTGGAAAGGTAAAACCTATCTTGAAAGAATAGAGGCTTTGGAAAAGCTAAGGGAGATTGTGTTTGGTTATGATGCGTCTGCCGAAAGACTTCAAAGAGTTTTTAAAGTTACGAATCTAAAAAAGAATAAAAAAGCAAGCGGCAGACATAGAGATTTGGATGATGTCCAGCATCTTGGCAAATAATATAGATTGTTATTTAATAGCATATATTTAGAGGGGCCTTGGTGAATTTCAGGGCTCTTTTTTTGATTTATTTCTTTGCGCAAACGCATTTAAAAAAACCGAATATGCAAAAATGAAGTTAAGATATGATCTGTGTAATCTATTTGTCAATCAGTGTAATCATTAAATTAAGTAATTCAAACGAAAGGTGATGAGAAATGACCAAGCGTTTTATTCTTTATTTATTCAGGTGGCAGTTAAGTACGCCTATTCTCTGGCTGGTAGTTAGAAATTTAGGCGCCGGTATTTGGGCCACTGTTTTGGCTAATTTAATCGGTGGGGCTATCTTTTTCTGGGTGGATAAATTTATTTTTACTTCTCCCGCGTTGGAAGTTTGGCATTACCAGTCGAAGGGTAATTGTTGTAACTGCGGCAAAGAAGCCGAGCTTTGGCGCTTGGTTAAAGCCAAAGATTATGATAGAACCACGGCAAAACCTATTTTCTTATGCGCCGCATGTTCGGCTAAAAAGCTGGAAGAATTGAAAGCAAAAGGAATAGAGCCTTCCCGTCCTCAAAAGTAGAATATTTACTACCGGCAAAGCTGCCTTGACCTGACGAAGGATTTATGTTAAAGTAACTCTTAAACCCGAAATTTGCCTACTTGAGGCCACGCCAAAGACGGGCCATGCCTCTGGCAGGC
Source organism: Candidatus Omnitrophota bacterium (assembly GCA_043822625.1). Taxonomy (GTDB): domain Bacteria; phylum Omnitrophota; class Gorgyraeia; order DAOVKU01; family DAOVKU01; genus JBDRBQ01. Next base: position 12,760 of record JBDRBQ010000009.1, read on the forward strand.
CGTCATCTATACCTAACGCAAAATCCGGGTTAAATGCTTAAACTAAGCCACCGACTTTAGTCGGTGGAGGTTCAAATGATTTTTGCCGTTTTGGTAATATCTGGCAAATAACAAGGATATAGAAGTTATGTTTATAAAAATCATGGAACAGACATTTTTGGATAATAGTTTGTTGAGTTACGTGATGGCGCTTTTGGTATTTTTGCTGGGTTTGATTTTTATAAAAGTTTTCGCGGGTATTGTTGTTAAAAAAGCGAAAAAATGGGCTCAAAAAACCGCTACTACTGTGGACGATTTTTTGGTAGAGGTAATCGAAAAAGTATTAATTCCTTTATCGAGCCTTGGTATTTTTTATGTAAGTATTAATATGCTTACTTTTAATGATTTCCTCGGCAGGATAATACAAGTTTTAAGTTTAGCTATTTTGACTGTATTTGCGGTGCGTTTTGTTATCCTCGCGCTTGGATACGGTTTTAAAGTTTATTCCGCGAAGAGAGAAGCCGACGTTTCTTTAGAGCGCAGCTTGGACGGTATTTTAAAAGTAGCGAAGATAATTATCTGGGGGCTGGCTATTGTATTTTTCCTGGATAATTTAGGTTTTAAAATTTCGGCGGTGTTGGCAGGGTTGGGCATAGGCGGTATTGCGGTGGCTTTGGCGGCACAGGCGGTTTTGAAAGATGTATTCAGTTATTTTTGTATTATTTTCGACAGGCCTTTCGCGGCAGGGGATTTTATTATTATAGGTGAATACCTTGGTACGGTAGAACACATTGGTATTAAAACCACCCGTATCCGTAGTTTGAGCGGGGAACAAGTCGTGTTTTCCAATACCGATCTTACCGATTCGCGGGTACGTAATTATAAAAGAATGGACAAAAGAAGAGTAGCTTTTCGTTTCGGTGTAACATATCAGACAAAAGTAGAACAATTAAGAGAATTGCCTGGGATAGTTAAAGAAATTATAGAAAATGCCGGTGATACTACTTTCGACCGCGCTCATTTCTTTTCTTTTGGAGATTTTAGCTTGATATTCGAGGTAGTTTATTATGTTACAGGCAGTGATTACAATAAATACATGGATGTGCAGCAGCAAATAAACTTGAAATTGAAGGAGGAGTTAGAGGAAAGGAAAATAGAATTCGCGTATCCTACGCAGATGGTGTATTTGGCAAAATAAAATTTTAATTGTATGGGCGAAACTTCGTTTTCGCCCGTTAAACGGAACGACACAGAATAATACAAAGGAGGAATTAGAAATGATAGACAAAATAACAAAAGTATTGGGAAAAGAGGCGGATAATTTATTACAGCATAAGTGCAAGACAATTCCAAAGGAAAATTTGCATTTGCCGGGGTCTGATTTTATAGATAGAATATTTATTTCTTCAGACAGGTCGAACAATGTTTTAAGGAATATGCAAACACTTTTTAATCACGGGCGGCTTGGCGGAACGGGTTATCTTTCGATTTTGCCGGTTGATCAGGGGATAGAACATTCCGCTGGAGCGTCTTTTGCTCCAAATCCCATTTATTTCGATCCCGAGAATATTATTAAGCTGGCTATTGAAGGCGGTTGCAATGCGGTTGCTTCTACATTGGGGGTTTTAGGCAGTGTTTCAAGAAAATACGCCCACAGAATTCCTTTTATTCTTAAGATAAACCACAATGAAATTTTAAGTTATCCCAACACTTATGACCAGCGTCTTTTTGCCTCAGTAGAGCAGGCTTTTAATATGGGAGCCGTGGGAATAGGCGCGACTATTTATTTCGGTTCAGAAGAAAGCCGTCGTCAAATTGAAGAAGTTTCAGCCGCTTTCGAAGAAGCTCACAGACTTGGAATGTGTACCATATTGTGGTGTTACTTAAGAAATAACAGTTTTAAAAAAGACGGGGTAGATTATCACACCGCCGCCGATTTAACCGGTCAGGCGAATCATCTTGGCGTAACTATAGAAGCAGATATTATTAAACAAAAATTGCCGGAAAATAATGGCGGATATAACGCTATAAAATTCGGTAAGACGCACCCGGATGTTTACACAAAGTTGTCGAGTGATCACCCCATAGATTTAACCCGTTATCAGGTGGCAAATTGTTACATGGGAAGAATGGGTTTAATTAATTCCGGCGGCGCTTCCGGAGAAAATGATTTACAGCAAGCGGTTGAGACAGCCGTAATAAATAAAAGAGCCGGCGGTATGGGACTGATTTCCGGACGCAAAGCTTTCCAGAAGCCGATGAAAGAAGGTATTGAAATTTTAAATGCCATACAGGACGTTTACCTCTGCAAAGAAGTGGATGTAGCTTAAAAACAGTAAATAGTTGTTAGTGAATGGTGAATAGTAGAAACGTAAGATTTAATATTTAAGTTTTTTCTATTCACTATTCACTATCTACCATTCACCTTAAATTTATGAAATCTCTTACCGAACATTTATGGTTTAATACCGAAAAGCGTTTTGAGCTTATAAATATTACTCAGGACGTAGAAAAGCTGGTTAAAAAAAGTGTGGTGAAAGAAGGCCTTTGCCTGGTGAATGCTATGCATATTACCGCCAGTGTTTTTATAAACGACGATGAAAGCGGACTTCATAATGATTTCGAAGTTTGGCTTGAGAAATTAGCGCCGCATAGTCCCGTATCTCAATATAAACATAATACCGGAGAAGACAACGCGGACGCGCACTTAAAGCGTTCTGTTATGGGACGCGAGGTGGTTGTTGCCATTACAAATGGAAAGCTTGATTTTGGGCCGTGGGAACAAATTTTCTATGGCGAATTCGACGGCCAGCGCAAGAAAAGAGTGTTAGTTAAGATAATTGGGGAGTAGGGGTATCTATAAAAAAATAATTAAATGTAGGGGCGGGTATGCGACCAGCCCGTTAATAAAATAATCAACATGAAAAGGGAGCGTGTATAAAAATGTTTAAACCTGTAAGTGACGCGAAAATAAGTAGAGCTATCGTGCGTGATTTTAGCCGATGGCTTGAAGAATACATAAGCTGTGATGTGATTATAGTAGGCGGAGGACCGAGTGGTTTGTTGGCGGCCAGAGAGTTGGCAAACAAAAAATTTAAGACGTTGGTAATAGAAGCAAATAATTATCTTGGCGGAGGTTTTTGGATGGGAGGTTTTTTGATGAATACACTCACCTTCAGATCGCCGTCTGAAACAGTGCTGGATGAACTTAATATTCCTTATAAAGAAGCGGAAGAAGGATTATATATTACCGACGGACCGACTGCCTGTTCAAAATTAATTTCAGCCGCGTGTGATGCCGGAGTTAAGTTTTTGAATATGACTAAATTCGACGATGTTGTTTATCAGAATAATAAAGTAACGGGTGTAGTGATAAACTGGACCCCTATTTCTTATTTACCGAGACAGGTCGCGTGTGTTGACCCTATTTCTCTGGAAGCTAAAGTAGTAATTGACAGCACCGGTCACGACGCGTGTGTGTGCCGCAGTCTGGAGAAAAGAGGCTATTTGAAACTGGCGAATTTCGGTCCTATGAATGCTACCGCATCGGAAGATTTAGTAGTGGAAAAAACCGGACAGATTTTCCCCGGTTTGATTATAACCGGTATGGCGGTTTCGACTGCTTATGGAATACCCCGCATGGGACCGACTTTCGGTTCAATGCTTCTTTCGGGTAAAAAGGGAGCGGAAGAGGCCGTGAAAATGATTGAGCAACAGAAAAAAAACAGCGAGTTGGAAGAAAAGTTTGCGGCGTAGTAAAAGGTAAACCATTCAAATTTTTCGTGTATTGACAATGTGTATAATATGCTGTACAATTTATGCAGGAGGGGATATGTATGATGCGCTTGAATATTACATTACCCGATGAGATAGCAAAAAAATTAGCAGGTAAACATAATAAAAGCCGTTTTATTGCCGAAGCGCTAAGAGAAAAACTTGAACGGGAAAAACAAAAACGAATAGAACATCTTCTCGTGGAAGGTTATAAGGCGGCTGCTAAGGAAGACGCCGCTGTACATACCGACTGGAAAGACGCGGAAGTAGAAGGCTGGGAATGAACAGTTTTCCCGCGAGAGGTGAGATTTATCAGGTGTGTTTGGACCCTGCTATTGGCGCTGAAATCAAAAAAACCCGCCCTGCTGTAATAATGTCCAATAATATAAATAATCAAACCGCGCAAACTGTAACTGTTATACCCATTACTTCCAACATAAAAAAAGTTTATCCTTTCGAAACTGCTTTATCCTCCGTGGAAACGGGGCTTTCCAAAGATTCCAAAGCAAAGTGCAATCAAATAAGAACCATTGATAAAAAACGATTACTAAAAGTGATAGGCAAAGTTTCCGAAGAAAAGATGAAAGAAATAGAAAATTCTTTACTTATCCATTTAGGAATGTATTTTAATAATGATAAAGTAGGTTAATGGCACAGCTGTGTCATAGCAAGTATGGCAAAAGCGGGATGTTGCGTTTATTAAATGTTGTAATGATAAAATTAAAAATTGTTCTTAATGAAAATTCATAAAAACAAATGACCGAATATACAAAACGAAAACCAACCAGATTAAAGGATTATGATTATTCTAATAATGGGTATTACCTGCCTACCGGCAGGCAGGTTTTATTACCGTATGTTCAAATAACAGAGAAAATATATTTGGTGAAATTGTAGGGGCCAACGGCTGTTGGCCCGATACCAATGCCATAAAAATGAAATTGAATAATATAGGTTTAATTGTTGAAGATGAATTGAAAAATACAGAATATATTAGAAATGAAATAAAATTGGATAATTATGTGATAATGCCTAATCATATCCATGCCATAATCATAATTCAACGTATTTTAACGGGCGGCTGGCCAGCCGCCCCTACGGATAAAATTAATCGAAAACAAACATTATCATCGTTTGTAGCAGGTTTTAAATCTGCGGCAACGAAACGCATTAATGCTCTGCGTGGTACGCCAAAACAACCGGTTTGGCAAAGGTCTTTTTATGACCACGTAATCAGAAACGATGAATCTCTAAATGAAATCCGTGAATATATTGTTAATAATCCTGCAAAATGGGATGAGGATGAATATAATATCAGAGGCATAAAATAATTTTATAAACTATCGACATGAAGAAAAAAAAAGTTAAAGCCATAATTTTATTTTCCGGCGGGTTGGACAGCATTTTAGCCGCGAAACTTATTTTAGACCAAGGGGTAGAAGCGGAAGGGGTTATTTTTACAAGTGTTTTTTACTCCTCTATTGATGACGCTAAAAACGCGGCTAAAGAATTGGGTATCAAACTTAAAGTTTTTGAAATCAGCCGCGAATTTTTCAAAGTTTTTAAAAATCCCCGCTACGGATACGGCTCCAATTTAAATCCCTGCATAGACTGTCATATTTTTATGTTTAAAAAAGCAGGGTTTTATATGAAAAAAATAGGCGCGGATTTTTTAGTGACTGGTGAGGTTTTGGGAGAACGGCCGATGTCTCAGAATAGAACCACAATGAAAGTGATAGAAAAACAAAGCGGATTTGAAGGGTTGATTTTAAGGCCGCTTTCAGCTAAATATATGGAGCCCACCATTCCTGAAAAAGAAGGGATGGTTGACAGAGAAAAATTTTTATCCATTACCGGACGCTCCCGCAAACCACAGATAGAATTAGCGGAAAAATTCGGCGTAAAAAAATATCCGGCTCCGGCTGGCGGATGTCTTTTAACCGATGTGGGTTTTAGCCGCAGGATGCGCGATTTAATGGAAGATAAAAAGAGTTTTTCCGTTAACGATGTTGAATTGCTGAAAACAGGCAGGCATTTTCGTTTAAATAGCCGGGCTAAACTTGTTGTGGGCAGGGACGAGAAAGAAAACAAACGTTTATTAACACTGATTAAAGACGGTGATTATGCTTTTTCCCCATGTCAAACCAAAGGGCCTTTTGCCGCGGGCAGAGGGGAATTTAGTGAAGAAGCTATTTTGACGGCGTCGGGTATTGTAGCCAGATACTGTGATAAAGAAACTGCGCGAGAAATCAAAATTGCTAATCGCAGAAAACCGGAAAAAAAATTAAGTTTTGTTACGGTTTTACCTATGGATAATAAAGATATTGATGTTTTTAGAATATAGGCGGGAATTGTTCCTGCCTGTTTGTTGAGTTTATTGGGTTTGTATAGTTAATATATATAATGAAAGAAATTAGTAAGGAGGAAATTTTATGTCCAAAACCACTATTGAAAAATTGGCTGAATTCGGTCAGAGTATCTGGCTGGATAACATAAACCGTTCCATGATTGAGAGCGGCAAATTAACGGAATTGATAAAGTCCGGATTAAGAGGGATGACCTCCAATCCCACTATATTCGATAAAGCTATTAGCTTGACGAAAGATTACGACGCTAAAATAGCCGACTTGCGCAGAACCGGTAAGACAGTTTTTGAAATATATGACGATTTAACCGTTAAAGATGTACAGGACGCGGCAGACGCTTTTAAAAATGTTTACGAAAAAACCGGTGGACTGGATGGTTATGTGAGTTTGGAGGTTAATCCGAAGTTAGCTTTCGAAGTAGAGGCAACTGTAAAAGAAGCCAAAAGATTGCGTGAAAAAGTAAACCGCCCAAATGTTATGTTCAAAGTTCCGGCAACCGAAGCAGGGTGTAAGGCGATTGAGGAATTATTGGCTTGCGGTATAAATATAAACGCTACTTTGATATTTTCCGTCGGGCAGTATATGGATACGGCAAAGGCTTATTTAAGAGGCATAAAGAGATTCGCGGATTCCGGCGGAGATTTAAGTAAAACACGTTCTGTAGCCAGTGTTTTTGTAAGCCGCGTAGATACAAGTGTGGATAAAACAATAGATGAGCTTTTAATTAAAACAACTGATACCGAAATGAAAGATAAATTGAGTTTATTGAAAGGCAAAGCCGCTGTTGCCAATTCAAGATTGATATTCCAAAAATCAGCGGTAATTTTTTCTTCAAAAGAATTTTTAAGCTTAAAAGAAAAAGGTGCCAACGCGCAAAGAGTTTTGTGGGCTTCTACCAGCTCTAAAAATCCCGCGTACACAGACATTAAATACGTTAGCGAATTAATCGCGAAAAATACCGTAAACACTTTACCCGATAATACGTTGGTTGCCTTTTTAGATCACGGTGTTGTAAAAGAAACTGTATTTGCCTGTGATAAAGAACCGCAAAATATAATAAATGATCTTATGAATTTCGAGATAGAAATAAACAGTGTCTGTGTTAAACTGCTGAAAGACGGTGTAATTGCTTTTGAAAAATCCTTCGAGTCTCTTTTAAAAGCAATAGAAGAAAAAGCGAAGACGTTGTGTGGATAAAGGAAGAGTTGATAAAAAAATTTTTGGAGGAAGCTTATGTCTTGTTTTGATAATAGGTTAAAAACACAACATAAATTTACTGATTGGCTTTATTGGAATTCTTTTATTTTATTGCCTATAATTATTGCCTGTACAGCGATTGGCAGGTATTCTGTAGTAGGTTTAGTATTTTATATTTTTGTTGTTATAGCTTATTTTTTTATTATTATGTATAGATTTTTTTGTGCTTATTGTCCGCATTATTTAAAAGAAGAAAATGTTTCTAAGTGTATGTTCTATTGGGGTCTGCCTAAATATTTTAAACGCAGAACTCAGTCGAAAAACATTTTTGATGAAATTATGGTTTTGTGCGGGGCAGTTGTTCTCGGTGGTTTTCCGGTGTATTGGTTGGTATCAAATAAAGGGTTATTAGTAGCTTATTGCTTATCGTGGATGCTATTTCTTACGACAATGAAAAGATATGAATGCCCCGGATGTATTTATTTTAATTGCCCATTTAATAATGCGCGCGTGATTGAGAAAGAAACAAGATAAAAACAATAATATATAGTTTGTTTTTATCTTGTTTGTATTGTTTCTAAAATTAGAAAACAAAGGCGGACAACGCCCTTTTTAAAAATAAAGAAGGCAAGATAATTATTACAATCTGAAAATAAAAGTGGCGATGCGCAGATAGATAAAAATCGCGACTACGTCTAAAATGCTCGCTATAAAAGGCCCGGACATTAAAGCGGGGTCTAATTTCATTCTTTTAAATAAAAGCGGCAATAGCGCGCCGAGAATAGTAGCAAGCATAACCGTAATTATCATAGCCAGGCCTACCGCGAAACCCAACAGTATGTTTTTATTCATTATTAAAGCCCTGATAGCGGCCAATATGCCCATCATAATTCCCATTAATAAGCCGGTGAATAATTCTTTTTTGAAAATTTTCAGGATGTCTTTCATTTTAATTTCATTAGTGGCAAGTCCCCGTATAATGACGGTAGAAGACTGGGTGCCCGCGTTTCCCCCCGCCGCTAAAAGCACCGGAATAAAAAAGACGATGGCTACCATAGACTGAATTCTTGCGGCATGCTGTTCCATAATCCAGCCGGAAATAAAACCTACTAATATTAAAAACAAAAGCCAGAATATTCTTTGCTGCGCTATACTTAGGGGGGTTGATTTTATGTAATCTATATGTTCTCCAGCCGCGCCATAACGGTAGATATCTTCGGTGTCTTCTTCCCGCACTACGTCAACAACGTCGTCAATGGTAACAATACCGAGAAGTTTATTTTCATTATCTACGACCGGTATAGCCAGGAAATCATAATCGGCTAATTTTTTTGATACGCTTTCGGTATCTTCAGCGGCATTGACGCTTATGACGCGTTTGTTCATTATGTTATTAATTAGATTTTCCGATGAAGCCAGCAGAATGTTTTTTAGAGAGACAAAACCCAGTAGTTTTCTTTGTTCATCCGTCACGTAAACATAATAAATGGTTTCCCTGTCGAAAGCCTGGTGCTTTAATCTTTCCAGTGCCTCTTTCGCGGTTATCTCGGGAGGAAGATAGGCGTAATCGGTAGTTAAAATGGAGCCGGCGGTGCCTTCTTCGTATTGGATTAGTTTTTTTATGTCGTTGCGTTCGGCGCGCGCTACCAGAGGCAGAATTTCTTCAGTTTTTCCCTGCGGCAGGGCTTTAATGAAATCGGCTCTTTCATCCGAAGACATTTCTTCCAAAAGGCCGGTCATCCATGTTTTTGAGAAATGTGGAAATATTTCTATGCGTTGTTCTGTATCGAATTCTTCGAAAAGTTCAATACCCTTTGGACGGCCGAGAGCGATTATTATCTCTGCAATTTCAGGTAAATCCAATTTAACACAGGCAATAAATATATCGTGCGGATGAATGTCCGCGAAATATTGTTTTATTCCCGCCGTTTTTTCTGGAGACTGCAGTATTTTTTTGAATTCGGGAGAAAACGCAGAAATTTCTTTTTGCATTTATTGATACCTCCGCCGTTACTTTTACCGGAAAACGATGGAGATACCGCAAAAAGACAGCTTTAGATGAGTAAGAAATTATTCGGTATCGCCGCGGCAAAAGCTATTATTTTAAGCAGGTTTTGTTTATCGGCTTCTTCTTCCATAACTTTAAGACCTTCCCATTGTTACAACTTTTTAGAAGATAGTTCTTATTAATAAGAACTATATCATAATTGAGGATAAAATCAAGCACTTTGTTTTTTAAAACCGGATTGACATTATATTTTATAAGTTTTATAATATAAGAAACTTCGTGTTTTTTTAAGGAGGTGTAATGGGCAGAATTAAAGAATTATCCGCGGACGCGTTAAGAAAAGTGTGCAATCCCGGTGTGTTTAAATTTAAAACTACCGATGAACTTAAGGTAACCGAAAAAATATTAAATCAGCAGAGAGCCTCGCACGCGATAGATTTTGGGCTAAAAATGAAGGGAAAAGGATATAATATATTTGCCGTCGGGGTGCTTGGCACCGGACGCAATACGGCCGTTAGTGCCGCTGTTGAAAAAATCGCCGCCGGACAGCCCACGCCGGATGATTGGTGTTATGTTTATAATTTTGATTCTCCGGACGAACCGAAAGCCATTCGTTTAAAAGGGGGGCTAGGAGAAGAGTTCAGAAAAGACATCGAAGAAGTAATTAAGGAATTGAAAAGCAGTGTTCCTAAGGCTTTTGAGAGTAAAGATTACGAAGAACAAAAAAGATACATTATAAAAAAATTTCAGGATAAAAGAGATGAACTGGTTGATGGATTGGAAGCGAAGTCGCAGGAAAAAGGCTTCGAGCTGAAGCAGACTTCGACCGGCTTAATAAGCGTGCCTATTGTAAAAGGCAAACCGCTTAGTTCCGATAAATTTGAAACTTTAAATAGCGAAGAAAAAGTAAAAATAGAAGCTTCTCGCGAAGAATTACAGGCTGAGATAGCCGAAGTTTTACGCAAAGTAAGAAACCTCGAAAAAGAAATAAAAGCCCACATAAAAAAACTTGATAATCACATAGCCCTTTTCGCGACGGAGCATTTTTTCGACGAGCTGGAAGATAAATATAAAGAATATCCATACATAAAAGAATACCTTGAATGTCTTAAAGAAGACGTTGTGGAAAATATAGATGTTTTCAGGGAAAAAGAAATGCCGCCGTTTCCCATGCCGAATTTTGGGATGGGGGATGACCAAAAATTATTTACCAAGTATAAAGTCAATGTTTTAATAAATAACAAAAATACCAAAGGCGCGCCTATCATAAAGGAAAATAATCCTACCTATTATAATTTAATAGGCCGCATAGAATACAGGCCTCAGCTCGGTGCCATGACTACCGATTTTACGATGATAAAACCCGGCGCTATCCATAGGGCAAACGGCGGATATTTGATTGTGCAGGCCATGGATATACTGAAAAATTTTATGGCTTGGGAAGCGATGAAAGGCATTATTAAAACCGAGCACATAAAAATCGAAGACATCAATGAACAATTCAGAGTTATATCTACGGTTACTTTAAAGCCCCAGGCCATTCCCGTGAATCTGAAGATTATTATGGTGGGACATCCGCTTATTTTTCATTTGCTTTATATGCTTGACGAAGAATTCAGCAAGCTTTTTAAAGTCAAGGCGGATTTCAACACGCTTCTTGAAAAAAATGATGTTCAAATTGAAAATTACGCCAATTTTATATCCTTGAGAGCTAAGCACGATAAATTACTTCCTTTTACCAATGAGGCTGTGGCAAAAATAATCGAATATAGCTCGCGTCTTATAGAAGATCAAAATAAACTTAGCGCCCGGCTTCTTGATATTGCCGATATTCTGCGTGAAGCCGACCACTGGGCAAAAGACGACAGTTCTCAGCAGATAATGGGTTATCATATAACTAAGGCAGTGGAAGAAAAAGTTTACCGTTCCGATATGATCGAAGAACGTCTGCGGGAAATGATAAGAGAAGGTTCTATTTTAATAGACGTGAAAAAGGAAGTGGTTGGACAGCTAAACGGCCTTTCGGTTATAGATTCCGGCGATTACAGCTTTGGATTACCATCGAGAATTACTGCTTCTATTTTTATGGGGCAAAAAGGGTTGATTGACATTCAGCGGGAAGCGAGGCTAAGCGGCAAGATTCATTCAAAAGGTGTTATGACTATAAGCGGATTTTTAGGAGAAAAGTTCGCTTATAATAAACCGTTGACAGTTTCCGCCAGTTTAAGTTTCGAACAAACTTATTCGGAAATAGACGGGGACAGCGCTTCCAGTGCCGAAGTTTATGTGCTTTTATCGGCTTTGTCCGGTCTGCCGCTTAAACAGGGCATAGCAGTAACCGGTTCGGTTGATCAAAAAGGAAACATTCAGCCTATCGGCGGCGTTAATGAAAAAATAGAAGGGTTTTATCACGTTTGCAAACAGGAAGGTTTAGACGGCAGACAAGGAGTGATTATTCCTGAAATTAACGTGAAAAATCTGATGTTGAAAGAAGAAATAATAGAAGTTGTCAGGAATAAAAAGTTTCACATCTATCCTGTAAAATCTATAGAAGAAGGCATTGAAATATTAACCGGCAAACCGGCGGGCGAAAAGAAAAAAGACGGAACCTATACTGCCGGAACAGTGTTCGGTATGGCAGACAAAAAACTGACTGAATTGGCGCAGGGCTGGATAAGATTTTCTTCTCAGGCGGTTTTAAAGAAAGCAAAATCCGGAAAGAAAAAATAGTGTTGTCTAAAAACGTAAAAAAAATTATAGACCTGCTTAAGGAAAATTATGCAGGGGTGAAAATCGCGCTGAAATTTAAGACGCCTTTTCAGTTATTGATAGCGACCATTCTTTCGGCGCAATGCACTGATGAGCGGGTTAATAAAGTTACGCCGGCTCTTTTCGATAAATATAAAGACGCCGAAAGTCTTGCAGGGGCCGGTATTGAGACAATAGAAAAAATAATCAAACCGACCGGTTTTTATAAAAATAAGGCGCGTTCTTTGAAGGGCAGCGCCGAGGCTGTAATGAAAAATTTCGGAGGGAAAGTGCCTTCTGAAATGACAGACTTAATTTCTTTACCGGGGGTAGCGCGGAAAACGGCGAATGTGGTTTTATTCAACGCTTTCGGTAAAAACGAAGGCATAGCCGTAGATACTCACGTTAAGCGCTTATCGCGGAGATTTGGATGGACTACTCAAGATAATCCCGATAAAATAGAAAAAGATTTAACGCGGGAAGTCGAGAAAGAGGATTGGGGAGTATTGACGCTCCTTTTAATGTCTCACGGAAGAGCAGTTTGCGCGGCAAGGCAACCAAAGTGCGGTGAATGTTTTTTGAATAAATTATGTCCATCGGCGTTTAAGATTAAATAATAAATAGTGGATAGTGAATAGTGGATAGTGGATAGTGAATAGTGGATAGTGGATAGTGGATAGTGGATAGTGGATAGTGGATAGTGGATAGTGAATAGTGAATAGTGAATAGTGAATAGTGAATAGTGAATAGTGGATAGTGAATAGTGGATAGTGGATAGTGAATAGTGAATAGTGGATAGTGGATAGTGAATAGTGGATAGTGGATAGTGGATAGTGAATAGTGAATAGTGAATAGTGGATAGTGGATAGTGAATAGTGAATAGTGGATAGTGCTTTAGAAACTATTTAATATTTAAGTACTTTCCATTCCTGCCTGCCCGCTATATATTTTTGGCAGGCACCATTTACTAACGACTATTCACTGTATTTAAAGGAGTTAACCAAAAATGCATAGAAATAA
>JBDRBQ010000010.1:0-3270 GCA_043822625.1 Candidatus Omnitrophota bacterium
CGTTATAGGATAACTGTGCCCATTTTTCAGTAATTACCTCGCTGCCCTGTGACTCTTTCTCTATCTTTACTTTTTTGAAAACCGCTTCCTCTCTTTGCTCCTCCAATTACCTGATGAAACCTCATTTTGCAGAATTCTATATTCTTCTTAAAATACTTTAATAAAACTATTTTTTTGCTTCACAACAATTTATTGCGCTTTAGAATCTGCTTTTTCTTTAATCTGATTCAACGCACACACAAGACCCCTTAAAAGACCACTCAAAACAAAAACAAAACCGGAAATAGGAGCTTTAATTCCACCAGCCACCTGCGCTAAAAGCACTTCACGCGAAGGCAATAATGCCAACTTTCGCACTCCATCCGCTAAAATAAACCGACCAACAACATAACCGCCTTTTACAGCAAAACCTTCATGCCCTTTAGCAAAATCAATCAATACTTTTGCCGTAGCTACCGGTTCACCTTTAACCAAAGTAAAACTCGTGGCTTCGCCTACTATGTCATTTAAATTTTCGAACCCCGCGTCTTTTAAGGCTATTTTCGCAAAAGTATTCTTTACAACCAGATGATTCGCGGATGTTTCTTCCAGTTTTCCCCTCAACTCATCCATATCAATTGCTTGAAGTTTTTTAAATTCTGTCACAAAAAGGCTCTGACTTTCCTTGAACTTTTTTGTTATTTCTTCCACCATGTATTTTTTTTCTTGTCTCGACATTTTTCCTTCCCGTCCGTAATTATTGTTTCTAGAGCTTATTTATATTTAACTTCAAACCAGGACCCATAGTTGTAGAAATACTTAAATTCTTTATAAAATGACCTTTCACTGAATGAGGTCTGCTATTTTTTACCGCATTAAATACTGCCTGCGCATTTTCGATTATTTGTTCCGATGAAAAAGAAATTTTTCCAATTGCCAAAAGTATGTTCGCGCCACGATCGACTTTAAACTCTACTTTTCCTGCCTTGGATTCCTTAACAGCTCTTCCAACTTCCATGGTAACGGTTCCAGCCTTTGGACTGGGCATAAGACCCCTTGGACCTAAAACTTTCCCAAGCCGCCCCATATCTTTCATCATATCGGGTGTAGCAACAGCCACATCAAAATCAAGCCAACCCCCAGAAACCTTCTTAATCAAATCATCATCGCCTACTATATCGGCTCCCGCTTCCTTTGCTTCATTTTGTTTTTCTCCCCGGCAGAAAACCAAAACCCGAACTTCTTTACCGGAACCATGAGGAAGAACCAGCGTCCCTCTCACCATTTGATCGGACTGCTTGGGATTAACATTCAAATCAAAAGCTAATTCTACACTCTCATCAAATTTAGCTTTAGGCGCTTTTTTCAAAACTACAAGCGCTTCTTCCAAATCATACAACTTATCTTTTTCTACCAACTCCGCAATTTGCTTAACTCTTTTACTTGGCATTTTAAACTTAAATCCTTTTTTTATACTTCGACGGCGCGAAACCCCGGTCTTTCGGCTGTGGATGAGTCGAAGGGTTTATTCTGAAATTTCTATACCCATGCTACGCGCGGTTCCTTCTACAATTCGCATCGCGCTTTCGATTTTACGAGCATTCAAATCTTTCATTTTAATTTGCGCGATTTCTCTTACCTGATCTTTTGTAACCTTACCTATTTTTTCTTTATTAGGCTGGCCGGATGCCTTTGCAATATTCGCGGCTTTTTTTAACAACACCGGGCACGGCGGACTTTTCGTAATAAAAGTAAATTTTTTATCTTCATAAATAGTAAGAACAACCGGCAAAATCAATCCTTCTTTTGCCTTAGTCGCCTCATTAAATGCCTTGCAAAATTCCATAATGTTAACACCGTGTTGGCCTAACGCGGGTCCAACCGGAGGAGCAGGGTTTGCTTGACCGGCTGGAATTTGTAATCTCACAACAGCTTTTATTTTTTTTGCCATTTTATTTTTCTCCGTTTAGAATACTTAAGGCAAAAATGCTTTATGCCTCAATAACTTCAAACATATTACACTCTTTCTACTTGCCAATATTCCAATTCAACAGGTGTAGATCTCCCAAATATAGAAACCATTACTTTCAATTTCTGCTTATCCGGATTTACTTCTTCAATAACACCATTAAAATTAGTAAAGGGACCCTCTTTTACTCTAACAGCTTCTCCCTTTTCAAAAATTACTTTCGGCTGGGGTTTTTCTTTTTTCTCCGCTGTCTGCTTTATTATAGCTTCAATCTCAGATTTTTTTAGCGGAAACGGCTTATTGCCCTGCCCTATAAATCCAGCTACACCCGGCGTGGATTTAATTAAATACCACGTATTATCATCCATTTCCATTTCTATTAATATATATCCGGGAAAAAACTTTCTTTGTAAAATACGCTTTTTGCCTTCTTTTACTTCAGAAATTCTTTCGGTCGGCACAAGAATATTGCTGATTTTATCTTTTAATCCCTTTGCTTCTATTCTTGACTCTATACCTGCCCGCACCTTGTCTTCTTGTCCCGTTTGAGTATGAATGACATACCATTTCTTAACCATAAAAACTTATCTTCCTATAGCTATCCTATAATTAGTCTCATTATTTTAGAAATAAAAAAATCACATGCCCCTATAAACACCGCCAACATAAAAACAGCTATTATAACCACCAGGGTTGAATCTATCAATTCCTGTCGCGAAGACCAGGATACTTTCTTCATTTCAACTTTAATTTCTTTAAAAAAATTAACAACTTTATTCATATTATTTAGCTACAATAGTAGTTTCCATTTTATAAAACTGGCAGGCCTGGAGGGATTCGAACCCCCAACACCCGGTTTTGGAGACCGGCGCTCTAGCCAGTTGGAGCTACAGGCCCCTGAAGCAATATATCATAAAATTACTTCAATTCCTTGTGCAAAGTATGCTTTCTGCAAAACCTGCAATACTTATTTAATTCAAGTTTCCCTTGATTTTGCTTTTTATTTTTAGTCGATGTATAATTGCGCCGCTTACAATCCGCGCACGCAAATGTTATTATTTCTTGCATAAGCTCTTTCTACAGAAAAAATCTTCTGCCTTTCCTTTAAATAATTTTTTTTAAATTAAGCAATAATCTCACTAATTACACCGGCGCCTACAGTATGGCCGCCTTCACGTATAGCAAATCTTAAATTCTTTTCCATTGCTATCGGCATTATCAACTCTACTTCTACCGTTATATTATCTCCAGGCATTACCATCTCTACTCCCTGCGGTAATTCCACCGCACCTGTTACATCAGTTGTTCTGAAGTAAAATTGC
>JBDRBQ010000011.1:0-36535 GCA_043822625.1 Candidatus Omnitrophota bacterium
ACAAGAACTTATCGAAACGGTACGGTATTATAACTCTCAGTGTCCCGGTCTTGGTTTTGAATTTGCCGCGGAAGTAATCCATACTCTTGCGCGCATTGCCAAATATCCTCTTGCATGGTACCAATTATCCGCACGAACCCATCGCTGTAGAACCAACCGTTTTCCTTACGGCATCATCTACCAAACGAGAAAAGATTGCATCATGATTATTGCTGTAATGCATTTACATAGAAAGCCTGAAACTTGGCAGAAAAGAATTAAAAAAATGCATAACAAACCAATACAGCGGACTTTTCCCGCCGCAAAATCGCGTCGGGAAAAGCCGCTGATTTTTGCGTTATGCAGAAATTAAATAAAATTTAAAAAATAATCAAAATGTGTAGGGACAGGCCCCTGTGCCTGTCCGAAACAAAACACACAATGCCAAAAATAATAACCAGAAAATCAAATATTCGATTAAAAGAATACGATTATTCCCAATCAAATTATTATTTCATCACCGCGTGTTGCGAAAATAAATTGAAACTGTTTGGAGCTGTCATAAACGATGAAATGGTATTAAATGGCGCGGGAAAAATGGTAGAACAAACCTTGATAGAAATACCGAATTTTTACCATGGATTATCGTTAGACACCCACATTATTATGCCCAACCATATACACGCAATCATTATTATTCAAAATAATAAATTAACAAATAACGGACAGGCACAGGGGCCTGTCCCTACATATTTATCATTATCCGATATAATTCATCGTATAAAAACATTATCAACAAAAAAATATATTGATGGGGTAAAAAATAACGGTTGGCCACGATTTAATAAAAAAATCTGGCAGCGTTCTTTTCACGACCACATCATCAGAGACGAAAAATCATTAAATAACATCCGTGAATACATTCGTACCAACCCCGCGACATGGGATAGAGATATTGAAAATCCTAACAATATTGATAATATAGAATTGAATGAAATTCGGGTATAACAAACCAATACAGCGGACCCCGAAACTTCGGGGCTCCAAAAGCTGGTTATTTCAGGCGTTATATGCAATAGAGATCGCATTGACATGTCATTATAATATAGGTATAATATAATTATGAAATAGTTGCGTTTTGAATAGGATGAACGAAAAAATAAGATAAACCAGAAGAAGCATGGTGTCTCTTTTGAAGAAGCTCAAACAGTTTTTTATGATGATAATGCTATTGAATTTTACGATAATGCACATTCTTCTAAAGAAAATAGATTACTTCTTTTGGGCTTGAGTCACAAATTACGTGCTTTGTTGGTTTGTCACTGTTTTCGAAAAAGTACATCAGTGATAAGAATAATATCCGCTCGTAAAGCAACCAAACGAGAAGAAAACGAATATATTGGAGGGTTATCATGAAAAAAGAATACGATTTATCAAAAATGAAAAAAAGGAAAAATCCTTATGCTAAGAGATTGAAACGGCAGGTTACCATGAGAATTGGAGTGGAGGTAATTGATTACTTTAAGAATCTATCGGAGAAGGTAGGCATTCCATATCAGAATTTGATAGATCTATATTTAATCGATTGCGTACATTCTCATCGTAAACCTTCCCTACGGTGGGTTTCGTAAAACAAAAAACATCCAAAAAAGGGGGTCCCCTTTTATACCGGTAGAATTATTGTCAATATAAATTTTCGAAAACTACCCCGCTTTAAGCTTCATAATCATTTCCATTTTTTCTAAAGCGGTTTTCGCGGCTTCATTAATGGGAATTTGTTTACCTAAAGTGGGTGCCTGAATAGAATAATCGCTCATGCGTGGAATGATATTTTGGAAGGCAACTCCTTGGGACTGTTTATATTCCAAAGGGTGCGCTTTTTTCATACATCCGCAGGTAATCAAAAGCCGTTTACCGTATTTATCGGTTCTGGCGGAAAAACCGAACAACCGGCAAATAAGCGGCCTAAAAGAATAAACAGAACATTTGCCCTCTCCGACAGAGGCATCGGCTTTATAAAAAACACACGGACCGCCTTGTTCTAAGAGAGATATTTTCTCAAGCCAAGGGGAAATTTCTTTTCTTATCCACAAATCAACGGCTAAGGGCATAAATTCCATAGCCGTCGCCTCAAAATTACTTTTTCCACAGCAAAGGCCGCAGTCTTCAATACACTTCAAACCGGAAACAGCCTTAAAACGCTCAATGTGCTCATCCAGTTTGTCATAAAGGCTGATCAAGAAAAGAATATCTTCTTTTCCCCACGGATAAAATTCCCCGACGAATCCATATATACGCGCGTACTTATCGATGCCCATCCGCACATCACCCCCTCCTTATGGGAGCTCGCACAGAATACACATCATCACGCGATTCAAAGACGAATTAAACTATGTGCCGATTATCTATGATTACATATACTATAAACTTTTACTATCAGTTGTCAAATAAATAAACCCTTCGACTCATCCACTATCTAAAAACGGTAGTTTTCGCTCAGGATAAATGGATAGCCTGCGCTCACCACAAATTATTCACTGCTTCGGATAAAAAAAGAATGGTGTTATTTTATTTTTTACTTTTCTATATTATACCGACCGCTAAGCCAAGGACCCCTTTTTTGTTCATACGCATTTTGAATGGAGCAAAAAAAAAGAGCTATGCCCCTTTCCTATCCCGCATAAATTTTACGATGCAATAATTAAAACCTCTTTCGAGTTTCCATTGCTCAAAACATATTTATAATCGAGCTTTTTTATCTCGATGGATTTTTTGTATTTTTTTAGCATTTCTACCAATTCATCTATGCTTGGAGTGCCGTCATCTCGATAGGAAACTACTAAAATCGAATCTTTAAATTTATTAAATAATCTTTCGAATGCTTGGTGAATTTCGCCTTTTTGGCACCATTCATTTTTTCCATTTTTAATCTTTTTATGCTTCGATTTTTCATCAATCAAATCAGGCCAATCTTCATAAAAAACAATGCCTTCCAAAAAATGGTAAAAATCAAAATAGTTGACACCGACACCTTTCGCGGAAATATACGGCGTATCTATATAAACCAAATCAGTTTTAACATCTAAATCAAAAATATCACAATGAAAAGCTTTATTCCTACTTCCCTTATCAAAAACAGCATTATTCCCTTCTTTCACGAATTTTCTAAAATGCGCGTCAAAAGGAGTATCCCACGTTTTTTTATTTCCAAAGCTCCGCTTGACTTCCGCTGTACGAATATACAAATTTTTCCTATGAAATAAATTATACGGCCTTTTTATTATACAAGCTTGAAATAAAGCATAATATGCCAGCGATTGTTTATATTTATCTTTTATCTGCCTGATATTCGTTACAACAACGTCCAACCATCTATTTTCTTCGTCGGTAAAGTAAATATCTTGAAAGGTATTATAAATAAAAGCGGGGTATTTAATGCCGCTATGTTTCTTCAAAATAAAATCAACATCATTTTCGTCTAATAGCGTTTTAGCGTTTTCGATTATAGCTAAACCGATATAATAATTAAATCTCAAAGAATCATTATAAAAAACCTTCTTTCCGTTTTTTTTAAACATATAACCGACACAGCCTGTACCGCCAAAAGCATCGAGAACCGAATCGAATTTTAAATCTTTTGTGTAATAGTCAATCCATTTAAGTATTTTATATTTACTGCCCTGATAACGCGTGGACGGCAAAATCCCGGCTTTACAAACAGATAAGCCGCTAAAAAGCTGTGCTTGCTGTTGTCCCACTTTAGTTATAATACTATACATTTTTAATATTCCTATATTTTAAATAATCTTTTAAATTTGCGTAAGGCGGTTTTCTGAGTTTCGCGTTTCGCGCCATTTCAACCGTCATATAGTTCATCCAATAATCATCAAATATTTTTACGCCCAATCTTGAAAATGACCCTGCACCTTCCCTTAGCTCTAACATTTTAACGCAGGAACCGATATTTTTTGTATTTCCGCTTCCAGGGCGATCTTTGGCGATTTTATATTTTTCCTGAATAATAAAATCAAAATCTTTGACTACCGACAAAATTTCCTCAAGGTCATCGATTTTATAAATCCTGTTTTCATCAATTAGTTCTTCTTGCTGAGTATAAACAACGCCCAAAATATAATGTTTGCTGTATTCCTTATAAGGAAAAGTTATGTTCTTCTTTGAATCTCTGAAGCGAAAATATCCGGTAAAAGCTCCAAGGGTAAAACCGGAAACAACATCGCGATTTTTCCGATAAGTGCTTTTTAAATCGAGTGCTATTTTTTGTTTATCTTTAGTTATAAAGGTAACATCCGGATAATGATTTTGCTCAGCACAAAAACGCATTTCAAAACCATTTTCTTTTGCAAATTTCCGCAAAACAGGAAACATCATTAATTCTATGACCTTGGAAACAACCTTCGTGTCAATGGAGATCGTATAAATATTTTTCGCGACATCAATAAAACCTTTAACCGACCAATCCCCTGAAGGAGTCGCCAAAACTTTGCGAAAATCTTCCGTGTGTTTCGATAAACTTTTTTGAAAATTATCTAATTCCATATTATCTCCCATTCATATTAATAGTAATTATACTCCGCATAAACATAAAAATTCAAGAGATTTTTATGTTGAACTGCTATTTCAAACCAACAATATCTCAAAACCCGCGGCTTCGACTCTCTGACTCTAACGAGCGAATCGCCTGATTTTCACCAACCCATTGCACACCTCCGAGGTGTGCAATGGGTTCAACCGGTTAATTTTTTAATAAACCGTTCGGCTTTGAGCTCTTTAAGCGCTTCTATAACAAATTTCCTGTTAACGGGATTGGCGTATTGAATCAAGGCTCTTTGTTTTTTGCGCTCGCGAAAGGTTTTGGGAACATAGATTTTTCTCTTTGTAAAAGGGTCTTTTTCAGTGTAATACATGCAGGTCGCCGGCGTCATGGGAGCAGGTATAAAATCCTGTATCTGCTCAGGGCGTATTTTTCTTTGCGCTAAATATAAAGCAAGGTCCAACGCTTCTTTTAAAGAACAACCCGGGTGCGCGGAAAGAAAATAATTTACGATAAAAATATTTTTACCTGCCCTGCGCGCCGCTTTTTTAAAATCTTCGACGAATTTTTCATACACGGCAAAAGGAGGTTTATTCATAACGCGCAAAACTTCCTCCGAACAATGCTCGGGGGCAACTTTCATTAAACCACTTATGTGATACCGGCAAATTTCTTCAAGATAATCCCGCGCGTAATCGCCCGTCAATAAATCATGGCGAAAACCGCTGCCGATAAAAACATGTTTGACATTGGGGATGCTTCTGATTTCACGCAGCATCTCAATGCTTTGCCTATAACCCGTATCGAAATTTTTACACTTTTCCGGCGTCAGGCATTTTTTATCCGCGCAAAATCCCTCTTTTTCCCATAAAGAACATTTAGCGGCATACATGTTCGCGGTAGGCCCGCCGACGTCGGTAATAGTACCTTTAAAATTATCTTGTTTAGAAAACATTCGCGCTTCTTTAACAATAGAAGCCGCGCTTCTGCTCTGAACTATCCTTCCCTGATGAAAATATAAAGCGCAAAAAGAACATTCACCGGAACATCCACGGTGTGAGGTAATGGAAAATTCTACTGTGGCAAGCCCCTTCACGCCGCCTGAAGCATCGTAAACAGGATGCCATTTGCGGGCATACGGCAATTCATAAACCGCGTCAAGCTCAACGGGTGAAAGCGGGAGCGCCGGAGGAAATTGAATTACAAACCGCTCCTGATGCTGCTGCGCGACTGCCTTCGCAGTAAAGGGATTCATTTGATTATACATTACAACAAACGCGCGCGTGAATTCGTCTTTATCTTTCAGCACATTTTCAAAAGAAGGAATTACAACACAATCATCCTCCACTGAATCTATATTTTTGCGGATTACCGCCGTCCCCCTGATTCCGTCCAGAGATTCCACCGGTTCTTTATTATTAAGTCTCCGCGCTATTTCTACAACCTGACGTTCTCCCATTCCATAAACCAGAATATCGGCCCGCGAATCGCAAAGAATAGAACGCCGCACAGCATTATCCCAATAATCATAATGAGCGAGTCTGCGCAAACTTGCCCCTATCCCGCCCAACACGATGGGGACATCCTTAAAAACTTCCCGCGCGCGGTTGGCGTAAATAATTACAGCCCTGTCCGGACGCAGGCCTGTTTTCCCGCCCGCCGAATAATCGTCGCTGCCACGAGGTTTTTTATTGGCGGTATAATTGGCTATCATCGAATCTGTACTGCCGGAAGTAATGCCGAAAAAAAGACGCGGTTTTCCAAGCTTCTTAAAATCTTCGGTGCTTCTCCAGTCAGGCTGAGAAATAATGCCTATTTTAAAACCGTGCCGCTCAAGCACCCGCGCGATTACAGCGGTACCATATGAAGGATGGTCAACATAGGCATCACCGCTTATCAAAATGACATCTAATTCTTTCCACCCGCGTTTTTCCATATCCTCGCGGCAAATAGGCAGAAAATCGGTTTTCATAATATTTTTCATCTCCAAAAATGATTATACAACAAAAGAGAAGTATTATACAGAAAAGACCTGGCAGGCGCGGAGTGAACGCGGAAAATCTTTTTCTCCTACGGATATATCTCACGACAAGCACAGCTGTTTTTATTAATTGTTGGGGAAGTTTTATGTTTAGAGAAAAAAAATAACTACCGCTTACTTTTTCGATAATTTTTCGATTTCGGAAATTAATTCCTGGGGTTCTACGGGTTTAAGAAGATATTTTTTTATGCCGCACATCTTAATGGGCAAATGATATTCTCTCTCGGTGTAAAAACCGGTTATACCGATAATGGGAATATGCGCGGTCTCTTTATCATTGCTTAATTTCTCAGCTATTTCAAAACCGCTCATTTCTTCCATTTTAAAATCGAGCAGAATAATATCAGGCTGTATTATTTTGATTTTTTTTATGGCCTGCTCAGGACTAAAAAAAGGCTTTGCCTCATAACCGTGAGAAATCAATATCTCGCTGATTTCTTTCAGAAAGTCCTCTTCATCGTCTATTATAACTACTTTTTTCATTTCTATTCCTTCAGTTTTAAGAATAATTGACGACGTTAAGCTTATAGCGGTCTGGGGGACGGGATAAATTTACACTGCCTTTTTATTGAATGTTTATATTCAACATATCTTCAATCCACTTCAGTAATTTTGATACATCTATAGGCTTTGGCATATATTTAACAACGCCGTATTTTTTAATCAGTTCCTGATCTTCTGCGGATTTAAGAACGGTTATGGCTATAATAGGTATTCGCGCGGTTTCTTTTTCTTCATGTAGAAGTTCACAAACTTCAAACCCGTCCATGCCTGGTAATTTAAAATCCAACAAAATAAGATCCGGCCTTTTCGAAAAAACTTTCATACCGGCCTCAAAACCATTGACAGCAAAAATTAGCTCAACTTCCAAATGACTCAAAGCGCTTTTTAATTCTTCCAGAAGTTCTACGTCATCATCTACTATAAGAATTGTTTTACGCGCTTTTTTAATTTCTTCCGGAATAGGCATTTGATATTTTTTCATAAATTCTATCAAATCCTCTTTTTTAATTCTTCGATGCCCGCCGGGAGTAATGTAAGCCTTTAATTTTCCTTCTTTTATCCAGTTTATAATAGTCGTGTGATGAACGTTACAATTTTTAGCCGCCTGATAAGTGGAAAAAACTTTTGATACCATTTTTTAATCCTCTCCCCGAAACTTTCTATTTATTATAACTATTATATTAGATATATAGGGCTATTTTGTCAAGCATTTTAACAAAAAATAACAAAATAAACCTTTCGACTCATCCACGGCTTAAAAGACATGGTCTTAGCTCAGGACAAGTGGGTTCGACTGCGCTCACCACAAGCTGCTAAGCGCAGAGTCGGGGTGTAATCAAGGGACAAATCGGCGCTTATATTATTCGCAACCTAAAGGCCACGGTTTTAAGCCGTCGAAACATAAATTATTTCATACCCATTTAACAGTTGCGTTAGTACAAACTACGGATATCCCGCTGATGGCAATCTAACGGACAGCCTTCGGCAAGATACCTATGTTTCCATTATGTGCTCTTTATCTGATATTATTTCTTTTTCTTTTTTACCTTTTTTGGGGGTTTCTTTTTGGCGCTACAGCCGCAAGCATTGCACATAATATTTCCTCCATCGTTTTTAGACAACTACTAAACTATTTTTTATATATTATACCCTACAACAATAAAAAAACATAGGTGCTTCTTAAAAAAAGGGCGCATGCCTTGCTTTTTAAAGAAAAACTGCGAAACATTACCTTGCCTTATTTTTCGAAAAGTTTTTTATATTCCCCGTAACCTTCTTTTTCGAGCTCTTCTTTGGGAATAAACCGTAGGGCCGCGGAATTTATGCAATACCGTTCTCCCGCAGGCACAGGCCCATCATTAAACACGTGTCCAAGATGAGAATCCGCGCTTTTACTTCTTACCTCCATTCGGACACCAAAAGAACTCCTGCCTTCCTTTAACATAATATTTTCCGGATCAATAGGTGCTGTAAAACTCGGCCAACCGGTTCCCGATTCGAATTTATCCGTTGAACTAAAAAGCGGTTCACCGGAAATAACATCAACATATATACCCTCTTTTTTATTATTCCAGTATTCGTTATCGAAAGGTTTTTCTGTAGCATTCTCCTGTGTAACTTGATATTGAAGATGAGTAAGACACGCTCTTAATTCTTCGTCGGGCGGCTTTGGATGTTCGAAATTACTGCCAACTGAATTTATTCTTTTTCCCGCACTCTTCCATTTTTTTCTGAGATACCAATCGCGCCCGGAATTATATCTATATAATATATATCTAAAACTGTGTTTTTTATAAAAATCCTGGTGATAGTCCTCGGCTTTATAGAATTTTCCGGCTTCCATGATTTCGGTGGCAACTGGCTTTTTGAACATCCCTGATTTTTCCAATTTTTCCTTTGATTCCAAAGCCAACCGTTTTTGCTCTTCATTGTGATAAAAAATAGCGGTTCTATATTGCCCCCCCCTGTCGATAAATTGTCCGGTGGAATCGGTAGGATCTATCTGCCTCCAAAACACATCCAGAAGTTCGGAATAGCTGATTTTCGATGGGTCGTAAGTAATTTCAACCGCTTCCACATAACCCTTCACAGCATAATCTTCGTAAACGGGATTTTCGCCTGTACCACCAGCATAACCGGAAACAACATCTATAACTCCGTATAGTTTCTCGAACGCAGGCTCGATACACCAAAAACATCCGCCGGCAAAAGTTGCTTTTTGCATTGTTTGTCCTCCATGAATTCGCGTGTCGGCATTACTGTTTTCAACCGTTAACCCCGACCCACTTAAAAAAAAGAAGCCCGCTAAGGATACAATCATAAAAAACTTTCTCACTATATTTGCCACGCTATTTTACCTCAACCTTTAACTTGATACGCCTTCGAGAATTAGAATTTTTCAAAATCATCTTTTTCGGCGCCGCACTCAGGACACACCCATTTATCCGGTAAATCTTCAAAACGCATCCGCGTACCGGACAAATCTTCTTTATCGCCTTCTTCAAAAGAATAGACATAACCGCATATTATACAAGAATATTTTTCTGCCATTTTTTGTTATCACCTTATTACCGACAAGATCAATCCTTCAATTAAAATTCATAAATTAGCTTAGCTCTATGAAAATCAATCTTACATCTACTTTCCTATAAACCTATTATTCCACGATTATATCTTTAGTGCTTTCCCACAGGCCGTGCAAATTGCATTTTTCCCATACTCTGAGCGGACCGTGAGCATGACTTAATTTGACTTTAAATATCACGGAAGGATAACTTATCCCCCCGCTGAAATGCGCCCTTGCCAGAAAGGTCTCTCCCGCGTAAAGTTCAAGCCATTCGATAAAATGAGTAGCTTCATTTGGGTGTTCAAGCAATTTACCGACTTCTATCCTTACTTCGAATAGAGCGTCTTTTCTTACTTTTTGAGGAGCATCTATTACAGGAATGTGTTTTTTTTCCAAATCCGTTAAATTCATCTTGTCTTTTGGTTCGTTTACTCCGCACAAAAGGTCTTCTTGACAAGTCCATTGTTTTCCCATCTCAACGTTCCTTTCTTTATTTACATTTACCCCTTCACAAATTCCGCGCGCTTCGGAAGCGCGCAGAAGGGTTTACTATTTTTTCTTCATAGGTTTTCCACAGCAGTTCTTTAACACCTGTCCCGTTTTCATTTCAAGTTCTTCTTCTTTCCCGCAAGACGCGCATTTATAAACCGCTTTTTTCTTTTTCATAGCTTCACCACAGCTTCCGCACCCCATAACCCTCACCCCCCCTCTTTAGTTATAAAATTACCTTCTGGCTCTCTTCCGCAAAAATAGATAAATCATCATTCGTCAAACAATCTTCTTCCCCACATTCATCGAAATTTAATTCTATTTTAGCTATAATATCCAACGGCTCAAACGGTTTTATCAAATAATCTTTTATCCCGCAGCTCTTCACAAGATTGAGGTGTTCTTTCTCTGAATAATAACCTGTCATGGCAATTATTGGGATACACGCGGTTTCTTCAAGTTTCCTTAATTCATCGGCAATCTGAAAACCATTTTTTACCCGCATCTTTAAATCCAGCAATATCACATCCGGAGCGGCGTTTAAAATTTCAGCTATCGCCAAAGACGCGTCACTGCAAGTTGTGACACCATAACCACTTAACACTAATATGTCTTCAACGGTCTCTAAAAAATTTTCATTGTCATCTAAAATAAATATTTTAATTTTCTCCATGCCGCATTCTCCCTCAATTCAACGTTAATTATCTGCCGCTTTTCACAAAAGCGCCATCATATTTTATATTTTCTCATAAAATCCAACGGTTCATCAATGGGGAACAGCTACTTTTTTCTTAGTTTTTTCTACTGGAATAAAAATACAGATAAAAAACAGTCTCTTTAGATGATTTTCAACGCCTGCTTTTTTCTTTTAGGAAAAGTATTTTTTGAAGTTCTTTTTTTTGGCTTGATCTTATTTTTATATCTCGCGGGAGTATCTCCTGTAGTTTTTTTGAAGATCTGAATGAATGACTCCAGATTCTGATAGCCGAGCTTTTCCGAAATCTGGCTGATGGTATATTCGGTTTCTTTCAACAGTTCTTTAGCCTTTTTAATTTTTACAGTCAATTTATACCGGCTAAAAGTAAGGTTCGTTTTTTCTCTAAAAATCCGGCTTAAATATTTAGGGCTCAGGTAAACCGCTTCCGCGGCATGCTCCAAGCCGACTTTTTTATGGTAATTCCTGTTTACAAACTCTTTAACTCTTTCTATTCTTCCGTCCATACCTTTTTCATCGGAATTATACTCGCTCTCTTTTATATTGAGAAGTTCCGCGACTATATCCTTTAATTTTTCTAAATCCTTTATTTTGTCCACGTATTGGTCGGCATGGCCTCTCAAAGATTCGATGGCAACTTGTTCAGAGCTGTAACCTGTCAAAATAACAATTCCTATACCAGGCGCTAATTCCTTCATTTCTTTTAAAATTTCCGTACCCCTATGCCCCGGCATCATAACATCCAACAATACTAAATCAATCTCGTTGGGCTTTCTTAAAATATCCAGTGCCTCATCACCGCAACACGCTTCTTTAATTTCATAATCGTAAAGATAATCCCGCAAACAGTCCCTGAAATCCGAATCATCATCCACAACCAGAATATGGTACGGCATATTTCCTCGTATTTTAACCTATTAAAAAGAAAACAATATGTATATTTATTATAATACCTATAATACCATGAAAAAATAGCAAAACCAAGCCTTTATCTTAATTTTTTCTTGATTAACAACTACCAAGGAGAGAACTCACAAAACCGCGGGTAGACTCAACACGCACAGAGCATGAGGCATAGCGATTGGTTTTTATTATTAGCTTCGCCTTTTACGCTATACCTTCCGGCAGAGGCAGAGCAGACACAAGATGCGGGGCATCGAAACCAAATTCTAAAGTGACCCCGCAGGTAATAAAACCCATTGGCCACTTCGACTTCCTTCAATCGCTCAGGACAAGCGGGTTCGACTACGGACTTTCTCCGTGGCTTTGCCTTTAAAAAACCCAAGTCTCATTGATTTAAACGCTGAATCTTATGTTTAGAACATCACCGTCTTCGACAATGTAATCTTTTCCCTTGAGATAAAGCTTTCCGGCTTCTTTAATTTTTTCCTCACTGCCATAATTTATAAGGTCATCATATTTTATTACTTCTGCCCTTATGAAACCTTTTTGCAGGTCGGTATGTATAACTCCGGCGGCCTCAGGCGCGGCAGCACCGGCTTTAACGGTCCATTGCCTTACTTCATCTTTGCCAACTGTAAAAAAAGATATCAAATTCAACGCCTTTATGCACAGCCTCGCTAGAACATTTATCGCCGGCTCCTCTATGCCAAGCTCGTTTAGAAATTCTTTTCTTTCGGCTTCAGATTCCAACGCGGCTATTTCAGCTTCCACTTTTACTGAAACCTGCATAATCTCTATTCCCGCGGGGTTGTATTCTTTCTGTAATTGTTCCATGAAGCAGGTTTCCTTTAGTTTATTTTCCGAAACGTTTAACACAATTATCATATTCTTAAGCGTTACAAAAGGGTAACTCGATATTACCCTTTTGTCTTCGACGCTTATTTCCAAAAGCCTGAGCGGCAGTTCTTTTTCAAGATGCGCCTTTAATTTAACAAGCACTTCTTTCTCTTTTATAGCCGCTTCTTCTTTTATCTGTTTTATTTTTTTCTCAAGTCTTTCCATTCTTTTTTCGATAAAAATAAGGTCGTGAAGAATAAGCTCGGAATTCACCGTATCTATATCCCGTTTCGCGTCCACCGAACCTTCCACATGATAAACCGACTCGTCTTCAAACACCCTGACAAGATGACATACCGCGTCCAATTCGCTTATGTCGGAAAATATGTCTGTTTGAGCGACATTGCCTTTTTCCAATTTAGGCAAAATTTCAATATCTATTCTCGCGCGTGCCTGTTTTTTAGGATTATAAATCTCGACAAATTTTTCAAAACGCGGGTCTTTTATCTCAGCAACAGCTTTTATCGGCTTGCCGGAAATTATTTCATTTTCGGTGGGCTTATGATTAGTAAGAAGTTCAAACAGTGTCTTTTTCCCGGTTTGCGGCAATCCTATTATTCCTATTTTCATAAATTTTCCTTTTTATTTTAAATTTTCGCGTTCTGAATTATCTCGATATGCTCAATATTTTATACCTTAAAATTCCGGCCGGTATTTTAATCTCGACCTCATCGTTTTCTTTATGTCCCAATAGACTTTTCCCTACAGGGGAAACGGTGGAAATTTTATTTTGCGAAATATCCGCTTCCAACGACGATACCAAGGTATATTCCAGTTCTTCTCCAGTATCTAAATCTTTTACTTTAACCAAAGCCCCTATCAGCACCTTATCTTTAGCAATATTTTCATTATCTATAATTCGCGCGCAAGCTAATTTGCTTTCAAGCTCGACAATCTTTTTTTCGTTCATGCCCTGCGATTCTTTGGCCGCGTCATACTCTGCATTCTCGCTTATGTCCCCAAATTCCCGGGCTTTTTTTATCTCCGCGGATAATTCCCGACGCCGGACATTCTTCAAAAAATTCAATTCCTCCAACAGTTTATCATATCCCTGCCGAGTTAAATATACCTCTTCCATAATTTTCCCTCCGTTAGTCCAAAATAATTTTTATCAACAGGCAATTCATGAATTGCCCTTACCATTCACTGTTATTATCTATAAACCACGAAAGAGTGTCAAGAAAAATGGATTATTATTCAGTTTTTAGCTTATAGTTATCAGTTTTTATCTTGGGGAATTTCATTCAACCGTAACACTTTTAGCGAGATTTCTGGGACGATCAACATCGCATCCTCTCAAAACAGCCGTATAATAGGCCAATAACTGCAGAGGTATTACCGAAAGAATAGGGGTAAGAAATTCCGAAGTTTTGGGAATATAAAGAACGTGGTCGGCAGTTTCCCTCATTTTCTTATCGTCCTCGGTGGCAATGGCTATTACTCTGCCTTTACGCGCTTTTACTTCCGCTATATTGGAAAGAATTTTTTCATAAGAAGAATCTTTCACTGCAATAAATACAACCGGCATATTTTCGTTGATTAACGCTATGGGGCCGTGTTTCATTTCCGCCGCGGGATAACCTTCAGCATGAATATAAGAAATTTCCTTAAGCTTCAAGGCTCCTTCCAAGGCAATGGGAAAATTATAGCCTCTGCCTAAATAAAGAAAATTTTCCGATTTATAATAAAGACGCGCTATTTTTTTTATTTCTTTTTCTTCAACCAGAATTTTTTCCACTTTTTCGGGAATTCGCATGAGTTCATTAATCATTTTTTTTCTTTCGTTAGGATGAATAGTGCCGCGCCGTCCTGCCAGTAAAATCGCCAATAGATACAACACTACAAGCTGGGAAGTAAAAGCTTTCGTGGAAGCTACGCCGATTTCAGGCCCGGCATGGGTATAAATACCGGCGTCTGTCTCTCGCGCGATAGAACTGCCGACGACGTTGCATATACCTAAAGTCATCACGCCTTCTTTTTTTGCCTGCCTCAAAGCCGCCAAAGTATCGGCAGTTTCACCGGACTGGCTTATGGCAATAATCACGCAATCCTTATCCAACACCGGATCACGGTACCTAAACTCAGAGGCGTATTCCACCTCTACGGGAATTTTACACAATTTTTCTATTATATATTCACCGACCAATCCCGCGTGCCAGGAAGTGCCGCAAGCGCAAATTATAATCCTTTTCGCGTTTACCAGCTTATCGATTTTTTCCCGTATGCCTCCCAAATGCGCTTCCATGGTTTTTTTCTCTATCCTGCCTAAAAGCGCGTTTTTTATCGTTTGTGGCTGTTCGTGTATCTCTTTCAGCATAAAATGTTCAAAGCCGCCTTTTTGCACCATATCGACGTTCCATGAAACCGTCTCGATTTTCTTCTTCACCGACAGGTTATCTACATTGGTAATATTATGCGACTTTTTGGAAATGCTGACCATTTCATTGTCTTCAAGATAAATCAGTTTTTTTGTATGATGAATTAAAGCGGATATATCCGAACCAATGAAATATTCTTTTTTACCGACACCTATAATCACCGGGCTCCCGCGCCGGGCGGCAATGATTTTTTCGGGAAAATCCGCCGAAATAACGGCTATGCCATAAGCCCCTTCAAGTTTTTTAAGCGCCTTTCTTACCGCGCTTTCCAAATTTTCCTTAAGATATTTTTCTATAAGATGGACGATAACTTCCGTATCTGTTTCGCTCCTAAATACGTGGCCCTCTTTTTGAAGCTGTTCCTTCAGGTAATTATAATTTTCTATAACACCGTTGTGGACTACCGCTATTTTCCCGCGGCAGTCAATATGAGGGTGCGCGTTCTTTTCACTCGGCGCGCCGTGAGTCGCCCATCTGGTATGGCTTATCCCTATGGTAGCAGTAAAATCTTTATCTATTTTCTCTTCCAAATTATCGACTTTTCCGCAAGCCTTGACACATTTCAACTTACCGCCTTCTATAACCGCGGTGCCGCTTGAATCATATCCCCTATGTTCCAGTTGTTTTATGCCCTGTATAAGCAAAGGCATAACTTTCCTGTTTCCTATATATCCAAAAATTCCGCACATAATTTAATCCCTCGATTTAGTTATTTTTTAGCAGATAGCGTCTGCC
This sequence comes from Candidatus Omnitrophota bacterium, assembly GCA_043822625.1. Lineage (GTDB taxonomy): Bacteria > Omnitrophota > Gorgyraeia > DAOVKU01 > DAOVKU01 > JBDRBQ01. The sequence continues at coordinate 15,760 of JBDRBQ010000011.1, forward strand.
TAACGACCAATAACTATTGCCTGACAATAGAACTCCAAGCTAAGCTTTTATTGTTTTCATCAATTCTAAAACATCGCACCCTTTAAGTAAACATTCATCGGCACCGGCAACTTTCGCTTTTTCATAATCTATATAACCACTATATAAAATTATTCTGATACCCGCGCCTTGTATTTCTTTTATTTTGCGACATATCTCATAACAATCACCGTCCGGCAAGCTAATATCCAAAATAAGCACATTCGGCTTTTCGCGCGTCACCACATCTAAAATTTTTCCCGCCTCCGCAACCTCTATTATATCATATCCTTCCTCTATCAATAAATCCGCCAAGCTATGACGAAGGTCATTGTCATCTTCCGCGATTAATATTTTTATTTTACTTGTCATGTTAATTCCCAGCGTACCCTAAATTCCACCCCGCAGGTGGGATTTGAGGAGGATTGTTATTAGCTCACAGGCAACTTTATAACAAATGTCGTTCCTTTGCCCTGTTCACCTTCCACTTCAATCGTTCCTCTATGGTTTTCTATTATAGCCTGACAAACAGTCGTGCCTAAGCCTATGCCGTTGGGTTTTGTCGTAAAAAGCGGCTGAAATATTTTTGACATTTGCTCTCTGGCAATACCATAGCCGCTATCTTTAAAAACAATTTTTATAAAATCATCCGCCCGTGAAGTAATGACTTGTAATTCACCTCCGTCGGGCATAGCCTGAACCGCGTTCGAAATCAGGTTTGGGAAAACCCTGCTTATTTGTGAAATATCCACAGGTATTTCAGGCAAGTCTTCTTTTAAATCAGTTTTTACTTTGATCTCCGCCGGAATTTGGGCTTCGTCAATACTTTTTAAAATTATGGAGTTAATATTCTCCTTCGATAAAGAAGGCGGCTTTATACTCGCGAAATCAAGAATATCATTGATTATGCTACTGGCTTTTTTTGTTTCCTTTTCTAAAATATTCAGGTGTTTCCTGATTTTATCGTCTTTACTTTCTTTTAATTTCAACTTAAGAAAATATACCGTGTTTCGAATGACTGCCAAAGGATTTCTCATTTCATGACTTACTATACCGGCCAATTTTCCGATAGTAGCTAATTTTTCGCTGTTAACTATGTGATCCTGCGCGGCTTTTAATTCTTTAGTTTGCGCGTTTAAATCTTCAACCATATAGAGCATCGCTTTTCTGTTTTTGTCTAATTCACGGACTTTTCCTTCCAGCTCTTTAGTTCTCTCCTCGACTTTAATTTCCAGGGTTTCTTTTAACACACGGAGTTCCCGAGCCTTAGCTCGTTCGGATTCTATAGCCATTTTCCGGGCATCTCTTGATCTTTTAAGACTCACGGACATTTGATTAAAAGACCGCTCCAAATCTCCTATTTCGTCTTTGGATGTAACATCTATATTGACATCTAATTTTTCTCTACCGATTTCCTGTAATGCCTTTACTAACCTAATAATCGGCCTGGAAATGTGATGCGATAAAAATAAACCCATCACAATTGCCGCTATTACCCCAAAATCCAGAACAACCAGCATAAAATTACGCAGTTTTATTATAGGCGCGAATACCTCTCCCGCATTATACCTCACCTGCAAAATCCAGCCTAATCCTTTATATTCTCTATATCCTCTCGAATGCGCATGCGCGAATAATATGTCCTCATCCCACGCATCCCCCTTGATTATAGCATAATATTCTTTACGTTTTTCTTGTGATTTCAGAGAATAAGAACATACTGCATCTATTTTCAAAATTTCACAGCCCTTTTTTTTCGCGGTACAACAAATTATTCTTCCTTCCTTATTAGTTAAAACAAAAGCAGGCTTAACTTGTTTTTCACAAAAAATTTCAGCCTGCGCCTCAGTCAGCATATCAATTGTTTCCTGTATATTTAAAGTCGCTTTAAAAACACCTAAAAAATTTTGTTTTTCATCCTCTATCCTCATCGCGATAATATTAGACCATACTTTAGCACTCCGGTCATATTCAACATCTCCCATATAAAGACCGTCTTCTTTGGCGACCTGCCACCACTCTTCATCTGCCTGATAATAATCGGTGGTTTTCCCGCTCTGAGCAACGTTAACACCGTATTTATTGGTAATAAACTCTTCAGCGAAAACCGGATAATTGTATTTATCCGCGGAAATGTCTATTTTGTCTTTTAAATCCCGCGACAAATCGCTGTCTATCAAATAGCTTATGTCCTCTTCGCCGGCAATCCATTCTTTATTTTTTTCTTTGATGAATTCCATGACATCATTCATCTTATCAAATTTCTCGTTCGATTTTTTAAGGGCCTGCTTAAGCATAAAATCTTTGACGCATATTCTGATTTCATTACTTTTTACATACATATTCCGGTCTATTTCATTCAGCATTTCAACAGCAAGCGTTACCGCGTTTTCACCGATGCACTGTTCTAAGGCTTTCTGGGATTTCATAAGCATAATGCAGCCAATCGTCCCCATTAAAACACCTATAAGCAAAAATCCTATGGTTATCTTTTTCCCTATCGTCAAACATTTAATCATTTCGCTTTTTGTCCTGCTGGTATTAATTTTTCCAATTCCCTGATTTTGTCGCGCAGTTCCTTTATTTTAAATTCCCTGGTTACCGCCGCTTCATGAAAAATTTCAAGCTCTTTTATTTTCTCGTTTAGATCTTTCTCCATTTGCCGGCGCAGGGTAATATCTCTGATAATAAGCGTCAACGCTATCGGTTTATTATTTTCTTCTTTTAGCAAAAAAAACGCTCCGGAAATAAAAATATGTACCCCGTTTTTTTTGGTAAATTCTTTCTCGAATTCTATCGACCCGCCACTTTCAAATAGTTTTTTTATTATCACAACTCCGGTATCAGGCAAAAATCCGAAGGTTCCATTTAAAAATCCACCGTTGGTATTTATACTTTCCTTTGAATAACCGGTCAATTCCAGAAAGGTTTTATTGACATCTATTGCCTCCCCTTCCAAATCAGCATACGCGATAGCGTCTATAGAAAAATCAAACATGCTTTTCAAATAAACCCCCGCTTTTTTTGCTTCTTCCACCGCCAGTCTACATTGTGTAACATCCAGCAAAGCAACCATTATCATTTGCATATCTTCGACAAAACACGCTTTAACTACTATTGTTTTATGCCCTATGCCGGAAAAATCGTGTTCTATTTCAAAAGTCCGCGCGAAACATTTATCCGAAATAATTTCAGATAACGCTTTCTTCAATGACACGATATTCCATTGCCCTGAGGCGGCGTCATACAATAAAGACCCAATAATCTGAGAGGGAATAAGATTAAAAGTTTTATAAAAAAACTGTTGGCTGAAATTATCTTAATATTTTTACTAAGAATTAAAAATGGTTCGTGTATCGTTTCTATAATACACTCTGCGTATCGGCGGAATTTTTGAATGGTTTGTGTGGAATCTTTGTACTGTTTTACTAAATTCTCAAGCTCTATTATTCTTTTCTGTAAGTTTTCTATTTTCCCCTGTTCTGCTTTGGATTCACTACTCATCCCCCCCCCTTCTCTCTTTTATGTCTTTATTATTGTACCGTACTATTTATAGAATAACAAGAATTTTTATAAATTTTAGGGGGGGGGCTCTTTTTCCTCAACATTTCTACTCAATGGTATAATGCGTGGCGCAAAAAGCACCGCGATTAGATAATCTTGTTTTTCTTCACTCGCTCACAAGACACAACTTATCCCTTGACTAATCTATCTCGGTATGCTATTTATAAAATCAAATGCTATCCAAAATACTATCTTTAACCATTACAGGCATAGAAGCGATACCGGTCGAAATCGAGGTAGACATAAAAAACGGTTTACCCGGCGTAGTAGTAGTAGGTCTGCCGGATACAACCGTAAAAGAAAGCCGCGACCGCGTAAACGCCGCCATCCGAAACTGCGATTTCAAATTTCCCATGAGAAAAATTACCATCAATCTCGCTCCCGCTTCTTTAAAAAAAGAGGGCTCGGTTTTCGATTTACCCATGGCAATCGGAGTACTCGCGTCCTCAAAACAAATACAGCCGCGAAATTCAGATTCGTATTTTCTGATAGGAGAACTTTCTTTGGACGGTAGATTAAGGCCGGTAAAAGGCAGTTTATCTTGCGCGTGGGCCGCGCATAAATATCTTAAAGAAAGAAACAAAGAGGGTGCTTTGATTCTGCCAATCGAGAACGCCGGTGAAGCCGCTATACTAGACAAAATAAAAGTTTACGGATTTTCACATCTTAAAGAAGTAGTTGCTTTTCTCGAAGGAAGACTGGAAGCCGAACCGGTAAAATCCGAGGCGAGAGAATATTTCGATAAAGACTTTTTATATGACGCTGATTTCGATGAAGTAAAAGGCCAGCCTTACGCTAAAAGGGCACTGGAAGTAGCGGCCGCCGGCGCGCACAATGTTTTATTAATCGGCCCGCCGGGCTCTGGAAAATCCATGCTCGCCAAAAGACTACCCACTATACTGCCGCGCATGACTTTCGAAGAAGCGGTCGAAACAACTAAAATTCACAGCGTGATGGGATTGTTGGAAAAAAATGAGCCCGTCATAAAAAACCGTCCTTTCCGCAATCCGCACCATACTACATCCAGCGCGGGATTGATAGGCGGAGGGAGCATTCCCAAACCGGGAGAAATAAGCCTGGCACATAACGGGGTCTTGTTCATGGATGAACTACCTGAATTTAACCGCTCATGCCTTGAGGCATTAAGGCAACCTTTGGAATCGGGCAAAGTTCACATTTCGCGTTCAAGCGCGTCGTTAAAATGCCCGTCTAAATTCATGCTAATCAGCGCCATGAATCCATGTCCCTGCGGTTATTTTACCGATCCGCAAAGAACCTGCCGCTGTCAGCCGCATCAAATACAGCGTTATTTATCTAAAATCTCAGGGCCTCTCTTGGACCGAATAGATATTCACATTGAAGTACTGCCTGTAAAATATCAGCAAATGAGGGAGGAGGGCAAAGAAGAAAGTTCATCGAAAATACGCTCGAGAGTTAACCACGCCCGCGAAATACAATTAGACAGATTAAAAAAAGAAGGTTTTTTTTCCAATTCTCAAATGAAAACCAGGCACATTAAAAAATACTGCGGGCTCGACGAAGAATCAAATAAACTGCTTAAATCCGCTTTCGAGGAACTGGGAATTTCGGCGCGCGGGCTGGACAAAATTTTAAAAGTTTCACGTACCATCGCTGATTTGGAAGCGAGCGAAAACATCACATCCTCCCATATTGCCGAAGCCATCAACTACAGAACCCTCGACCGGCAATTATTTATTTAAAATATTTATCTCTCCAAAGCATTCACCCGTTTTTTAGCTAAAAACAAATTCATTGAGAATATTATAAATAAGCTGTATAATTACACTAGAGGATAAACGATAAGAAACAGTCCGCGTTTTACTGCCCTAAAAAGCTTTCTTATATAACCTGCCTTCTTTTACACGGAAGCCGCGCTAATCCTCAAAATCAATGAAAGAAAAAAAGGAAGTTTCTAAAATGTCTAATTATAAACGACGCAAAGACGTGCGCAACGTCGCCATTATCGCGCATGTCGATCACGGCAAAACAACACTGGTGGACGCCCTGTTAAAACAAAGCGGGGCTTACGATTTCAAACACGGAGAAACCACCATAATGGATTCAAATCCGCTCGAAAAGGAACGGGGTATAACTATTTTTTCTAAAAACGCCTCTTTCATTTATAAAGGCGTGCAGTTTAATATAGTAGACACCCCCGGACACGCCGATTTTGGAAGCGAAGTAGAAAGAATACTAAAAATGGTGGATGGCGTTTTATTGCTCGTGGACGCTTTTGAAGGGCCTATGCCGCAGACAAAATTCGTTTTAAAAAAATCGCTTGAATTACACTTAAAGCCGATTCTGGTTGTGAATAAAATAGACCGGCAAAACTCGCGTCCTCACGAAGTTGCCGATATGACTTTCGACCTTTTCTGCGAATTAAACGCGAGCGACGAACAGCTTGATTTTCCCATAGTATACGCGTCCGGCAAAGAGGGCATATCCACTCTTGATTTGGAAGAAAAAGGCAAGGATATGAAACCACTTCTTGATACGATACTCCACCGCGTCCTGCCTCCTATCGCGGACCCCGAACAACCTTTTCAAATGCTGATAACCATGCTTGATTATGATTCTTATGTCGGGCGAATTTCTATAGGACGCATTTTTCACGGCAAGATAAGTTACGGCGAACAAATGGCCCTGGTAAAAATCGACGGCACCATAAAACACGGCAAAGTTACAAAAATATTAAAATACAAAGGCCTAAAAAGAGTAGAAGCTGACAGCGCCCAAGCCGGCGATATTATATCCATCGCGGGGATTGAAGACGTAAACGTCGGGGAAACACTGGCTTCCATAGAAAATCCGCAAGCTCTACCAAGAATTAAAATAGACGAACCCACTATCTCTATGCTTTTCTCGCACAATACCAGCCCTCTCTCAGGAAAAGACGGGGGACGATTTCTGACATCGCGTCATATAAAAGAACGTCTTGAACACGAAGCAATGACAAATGTCGGAATTAAAATAGAAACTATTCCCAACTCTGAAAAAATAAAAGTTTCTGGGAGGGGGGAACTTCATCTTTCTATACTTATCGAAACCATGCGCAGAGAAGGCTATGAACTGGAAGTCGCATCTCCGCAAGTAATATTAATGAAACTCGATGGCGAAACTCTTGAACCCACCGAAGAAGTTTTAGTGGAAGTTGATCAGGGATACCAAGGAGCTGTAATAGAAGCACTCGGCGCCAGAAAAGCAGATATGACAACTATGCAGATAACTTCTATCGGTACTGTGCGCATGAATTTTATAATACCAACGAGAGGACTGATTGGATTCAGAAGCGACTTTTTAATGATGACCCGCGGCACAGGCATTATGTACCAGAATTTTTATCAGTATCAAAAATATAAAGGTGAAATCTCCCACCGCCAGATAGGCGTGCAGATCTCAATGAGCGGCGGCAAGGCTGTGGCTTACGGCTTATTCGGACTGCAGGAAAGAGGAGAAATTTTTATCAATCCCGGAGACGATGTTTACGAAGGCATGATAGTCGGCGCTAACAACAAAGGACCGGATTTGGTAGTCAACGCTACACGAGAGAAAAAACTCACCAACATGCGCGCCTCAGGCTCAGACGATGCCATAAAACTAATTCCAACGCGGGAAATGACTCTTGAATTCGCTTTAGAATTTATCGAAGATGATGAACTGGTGGAAATAACTCCTAAAAGCATCCGCCTGAGAAAAAAATTCCTGAATGAAAATGAGAGGAAACAGAGAAAGAAATAACCATGTCTTATAAAAACAAACCCAGACAAAACTGGGCACAGGCCTTTAAAAGAATGGCTGAGCATAAAGATGACACACTGTTAATCGATAATGCCTTAGACATAGATATCAAAGAATGGATATGGTAATAGGACAAGAGAAAATAGAAAAAGAAATGTTTTGCGTGCTATTTTTCATTTTCAAGAGTATATTCTAATTCCAGCATACTAATATACAAACTAACTAATCCGTTTATTTCAACATTGGGTTCTACAAACTCCAATTCTGCCATTAGCTCTCTTGCATCTGCAAATTTATTATCGTACGCGTATATTTTCGCTAAATGTTTATAAGCCGCCGCGAAACGACCTGAATTATATTCCTTGCCGCTTTTTATAGATTCTTTTAAATATTCAATGGCTTGTTGTTGATATTCACATTCATACGATTTGCTTTCGTCTTTTAATTTTTCCTGATATAAATGATAATAAGTCAATCCTATATTTAAGTATAATTGCGAACACCATTCCGGCCTTTCTTTCATATTTTCTAGTGCCTGTTGAAAATCATTTAAGGCCTCTTGATATCTTTCTTTTCCGATTTCCTTTTTTTCTTTTGCTTCGTCATAAGCCGCGCACCCGCTCTTAAAATTTCCATCAGGAACAGTGTATCCTATGCATCCAAAAATTTCTTCTTTATAAAAACCTTTATCGAAAAGTTTCAACTTTTCATCTTGCAAAAGAATATTACGGCTTGCCGTTTCTATTTTTTCTATTTTCATTTGTTTGTTTTTATCAGCAAAATAATTTACTAACCCGCTAAAAATAAACAGGACTGCCAATATAATAGCTATTGCGATTCGTTTCTTTATTTTTGTATCACTTAAAAAAATAATTTCAGTGACTATGGCTATTACTCCCAAAAACAAAATCAACCATATTTGATGTTCTTCTACTAATTCTAACAGTATTTCTTTCATTTTATTCCTTATTTTATATCCGAATATCGCACAGGTCACGACCCCTGCCTACCGGAAAACACGGTGTTCCTACACATTATTATACTCATTTATTGATAATTCATTGTTATCGTCCGGTTTAACAGGACGATCCAGAAACGTTAGGCATCTGGCTCTTTTCCGCCGAAGATAGGATTATTTTAACGGGTCGTGCTTGCCTCGGTCCCTACATATATTATTATAATTTTTCACACGGAACCTTTCCGTGCCCCAGAGCAACATGAATAGAACTCATGCTTTATCTATTTCCATTTTAAATTCTTTGAACGTTTGGAAGATATTATCCAATTCTATGTGGTTGGAGATCAAGCGCGTACGCGTGACTAAAGAAATGGCGAAAGGCTAAAAATTCTTTTAGCTTTTCGGCTAAATTTTCAGAGATTATATTCTTTTCCATAGCTGTTAATAAAAGACTTTGGTGCCAAGACGCACCTATTGGAATAGAAATCGATCTTGCATGAAATACTTGCTTAAGTATATTTTCCACACCGTTATAAAAATTATGTATTAACGCGGCAACTCCGGCTAATTCCAGTTCCGCCAATTGCGATAAAGGCCGGTCAGGCAATGCTAAAAGAATTTTTTCTATAGCTTCATATTCGGCCTCAATGCGCATTTTATAATCAGCCATACAGCGCGACCCCCTCCCGTTTAATCAACTTAACAAATTTAGATGTTCCGGAAAGATCTATCACGTCAACCGGTTTTGAAAGCTTCAGCAAAAGATCACCGTAATATTTAAAGAAGTCTTTATTGGCTATGCCTTCTACGGCTATATCAATATCCCTGCTTTCCACGGAAGCATCCACGCTGGACCCAAAAAGAAGCACCCGTTTAACATGATATTTTTCGGATATTTCGCATATAATTTTTTTATCTTCGTTCGTAATCATAGATAAATTATATCATTTTTTATTCAGTTAATCTATTTTAATAACATATTATTTCAGGGCGGCACATAAAATTATTTACATGGCAAAAAACTTTTTTCGTCTCTTTATTTTTGTCATCGGACACTTGCCGGACGGCAGACCTGTCTCATACAGTATTCTGGTGGGGAAGCAAGATGCCCCACATTTTATTATAATTATTTATTGATAATTCATCGTCTTCCTACGGATTGTCCGGGGGAACAATCAAGATCTGAATTCCCCGCCGGAGTTATAACGGGCCGAGGCAAAAGCCCAGCCCCCTACACATATTATTATAGGTTCCCCTTCTGTGCACCCCAAGGGTGCACGGAAGGGTTGTGTCTTCTTTACTGCTTTATTTTAAACCACGTTCTTTTGCCGGCTTTGAGGTTAATCCCTTCTGCGGGAATAGTAATTTCTTCTTCCATTTTAGTAATCGTTTTTTCTTCGAATTTAACCGCGCCCTGCTGAAATAAACGGCGGATATCGCTGTTGCTTTTTTCGCTATCCGCGAAACATTTTCTCAATATTTTAAAAGCTTCTTCTTTGCCGCTTCCCACTGAAATTTCTTTGGCAGTCTCGGGTGCTTCGCGCTTGCTGAAAGTATTTACAAACCAGTTTCTTTCTTCTTCGGCTTTTTCTTCACCGTGGTACCTTTTAACGATTTCTTTTGCCAGTAAAAGTTTATATTTCATCGGCTCTTTGGATAACCCTGCCTTTATGTCTTTTATTTCTTCTAAAGACACGTCTGTATAAACTTTAAAATAATCCGCTATCAATTTATCCGGTATGCTCATCAAGCGGCCAAATTTATCCCGTGGAGAATGAAGCAGGCCGATATAATTATTCAGGCTCTTACTTTGCTTTTCTTTTCCGTCTATGCCGGGAGTAATTTTAGTAGTAATTACTACCTGCGACGGTTGTTGGAATTTTTCCTGAAAAAACCTTGCTATCATTTCATTGTAAAGCTGATCAGAACCGATAACGGTTAAATCCGCTTTTAATATAACTGAATCGTAAGCCTGAAATATAGGATAAACCAATTCATGGGCGTAAATTTCTTCCTTGCCTTCAATCCTTCTGCGAAACATGTCTCTTGCCATAAGGTGATTACAGGTAACCATGGACATTAAAGACAATAATTCTTGGGCCGGCATCTGTCCGAACCATTCCGAATTTCTCCTGATTTCAAGAACATCCGGGTCGTCTTTTAAAATCATCAACGCCTGCTTGATAAAATGCTCGGCGTTTTTCTTGATTTCTTCGGGCGGAATAACCGGCCTGGTTTTATTTTTGCCGGTGGGGTCTCCTATCTGGGTGGTAAAATCCCCGATGAGAAAAATTACTTTGTGCCCCAAATCCTGAAGCTTCCTGTACATCCATAAATTGACCGCGTGCCCGATATGAAGATCGGCGGCGGTAACGTCAACCCCGTATTTCATGCGAAGCTGACGGCCTGAAAGCAGTAATTTCTTAAATTCCTCCAGAGAAAGAATTTCGTCGGTAGTCCTCGCGAATGAATTTATCAATTCATCAACAGTTTTAACATCTTTTATAACTTTGCTCATAATTTTATCCTCTCTAAATAATAGTTTTAATCATCGATTTTTAAAAGGTTCAGACCTTTTTAGATAAATTTTACAGTGCGTTTGCCTAACTGCTCAGGACAAGTGGGACTGAACCCTATATACACGCTTAGCGCAAGGATATAGCGCAAAACGCGTTTTATTTTTTGCTATGCCCTTTGCTCCATGCCCTTTGCCATACACGCTATGCCTTTTGCGCCGAGGCATGCTTTTATACAAATTCCGCAGATATACTGCCTGGTATATCCTTTATTCGTAAATTCTTTAAGCTTTTCAAAACAGGCTGTGTGGTCGAATTTTTCTTTTTCCATTTTTATGGCTCCGCAGGGACAGCTTTTGATACAAGCAACACATTGTCCGCAATCCCTCTTTAACGGCTGGGCGCATGTCAAAGGCATATCCGTCAAAACCGCGCCAAACCGGACAGCGCTTCCGAATTTTTCGGTAACCAAAAGATTGTTTCTTCCAATCCACCCAATCCCCGCCGCGACAGCCAAATGTTTAAGCGACACTGCCGCGGTTTGTTTTTTCCAGTCCGCTATCAGAGAAGCCGGCACAGGATAAGCATAAAATCCATTTTCCTGCATGTAATTGGTCAACTTAATACAAATATTGTCGAGCAAAATATTTACCCGGCGGTAATGATGATAATAAACCTGTGTCGGAAAATTTTCTATTTCGTCTATAACCGCCCGTGATAACTGGACTCCGTAACATACAGCGCGGCTTAATTTATTGAGCACCTTCTCTTCGATAAAAAAATCTTTTTTCAGCCCGCTTATATCGGCAACACCAACGAAACACGCCCCTTCGTCTATAAGAAATTTTTGTATTTTATCCCGCATTCGGCCTGTTCCTCTGCCTGTCTAAATAAGTCATTAAAAACGCGATCGCCGCCGGGGTCACACCAGAAATTTTATAGGCCTCGGCTAATGTCCGGGGTTTATGCGTTTTTAACTTTTCTTTTATCTCTCTTGAAATACCTTTTAAGCTGTCGTAATTTAACGCCGGTGGAATTTTCACCGCTTCTATGCTTTTTAATTTTTCTATTTCAGAGTACTGTCTTTTGATGTATCCTTCGTATTTAATCTCGGTCTCAACCTGCTGTTTGACTATATTGCCGCAATTCGGCGGAAAAAAATCTATTTCCCGTAAACTTCTAAAAGTTACATTCGGTCTTCTGATTAATTGTTTAAGAGTAGTTGCTTCCTCTAACGGCATACTGTGATTTTTTTTCAGTGTTTTATTGAGAGCCTGTGACGGCTTTATTTTAAAAGCAGCGGCTTTATCTATAAAAACCTTTATTGCCTTTTTTATATCTTCGGTATCGCGGTAAGTTTTCTCGTCTATCAATCCAAGATTATAAGCTTCCTTGCCGAGCCGCAAAAGAGCGTTGTCTTCTCTTAAAATAAGGCGATATTCACAGCGGGAAGTAAACATGCGGTACGGTTCTCCGGTGCCTTTGGTAACCAAATCATCTATTAAAACTCCTATAAACGCCTGCCATCTTTTGAGAATAAATGGTTTTCTTTTTAAAACTTTCCGCGCCGCGTTAATACCCGCCATAAGCCCAAGACTCGCCGCTTCTTCGTATCCGGTTGTACCGTTTATCTGTCCCGCTAAAAACAACCCTTCGATTAACTTCGTTTCCAAAGTATGATTAAGACATCTTGGGTCTATATAATCATGCTCTATGGCATAACCGGGACGGATAATTCGCGCTTTTTCAAGCCCTTCTATGGAATGCAGTAATTTTAACTGCGCCTCAAGCGGCAGGCTGTTGGAAATTCCGTTTGGATAATATTCACAGGAGGTAAGTCCTTCGGGTTCAAGAAAAATCTGGTGCCTTTCTCTACCGGAAAATTTAACGATTTTATCTTCTATGGAAGGACAGTATCTTACGCCGGTAGCGTTGATTTCTCCGCCGTATAAAGCCGAATCTTTGAGGTGCTTTTTTATAATGGCATGCGTTTTGGAATTGGTGTAAGTTATGTGGCACAAAATTTGTTTTTGAGTTATCTTTTCTGTTTTATACGAAAAAGGCACCGGCTTTTCATCCGGCGGCTGAGGCGTTAATTTTGAAAAATCTATGCTTCTTTTGTCGATTCGCGGACAGGTGCCGGTTTTAAAACGCCCAATGGGAAACCCCAATTCGCGCAGATTTTCGGATAACTTGACGGCGGCTTTTTCCTGAAGACGGCCTCCGCCGAAATTTTTCTTTCCGATGTGGATTAAACCGTTTAAAAAAGTGCCTGGAGTAATTATAACCGCTTTCGCGTGAATTTCTTCACCAAGAACGGTTTTCACACCCGCGACTTTTCCTTTTTTTACTACAATTTCCGCCGCTTCATCTTGTTTAAAATGAAGATTCTCACAGTTTTCAAGCAAGTCCCGCATTGTCTTGGAATAAAGCCATTTATCGATTTGCACCCGGGAAGAACGTACAGCGGGCCCCTTGGAGGTATTCAATTGTTTAAACCAGATACCTGCCTTATCGGTAACTAACGCCATAACTCCGCCTAAGGCATCTATTTCTCTGACTAAATGCCCTTTAGCCAGTCCACCTACAGCGGGATTACATGAAGCCATAGCGATGGCTTCTAAATTAAAAGTCAAAAGTAAAACTCTTAATCCCATTTTGCAACAAACATGCGCCGCCTCACAACCGGCATGACCGGCGCCTATTACAACCACATCATAATTATAAAAGGTTTTGTTTTTCATTATTTAGCAAATAATAGGGTAGGGGTGTAAAGCGTCGCGCCCGTTATAAATATTAACGGGTGGCAGAACTTTTCCTGAGCGCCTCGTCATAAGTATAAGCAAAGAGTGTCGAAGAATATTCTGCCCCTACTGTTTTTTCTCCGAACGGCGGCTGTCCCCGAATTCTGAATTGCTATTCCACCGCGATTACGACAATATTATTTTTTTCGGCAAGATTCAGAGTTTTTTCTTTATCTATTATAATAGTGCGTTGTGCCTCTATGGCAAGGGCTTTCGCTTTAACTTTACGGAGATAATAAATAGTTTTGGGACCAAAGACGGGAATGTCAAAACGCATGTCATGTTTTGGACTGGCTGTTTTAATTACCACAACTCCCCTACCGCCCAGCTCAGCACCCCTTAAAATGGCTTTATTAGTGCCTTCAATAGCCTCGACGGCAAGCACGGTTAAATCTTTTACAACTACCGTTTGTCCTATATCAAGCATAGCCATTTCTCTCGCGATTTTAAGCCCAAACTCGATATCTTTTTTTATTTTCTCATCCACATTTATTCTTGTCAAATTGCCGGCTTGAGGCAAATAATCCTGAATAAAAGTCCGTGAATCCAAAAGCTCAATGCCTTCTTTTTCTATCCGATTCGCGAAAGCCGCCAGTAAAGAATTTCCTCTTTTATCTTTAACCTGATTTAACAGGGATCTTAATTCTTCATCTTTGGAAAAAAAACTGCGGAAAAGAAAATGGACCGGTCTTATTTGTCCAATCATAATCGCTTTGTCTACTTTTTCCGCTTTTATAGTTTTTATAAATTTGCTTAATTCGCCGAGTTTAAACCAATAAATCTTTTTTACCTGATTTTGAAGAGATTTGTCGGTTTCTCCGTAAAAAGCAAAAGCAATTACCTCTGCCCCGTTTTTACAGGCGCTTTTCGCCCACATTATAGGCAATTGCCCGTTACCAGCTATAAGGCCTATTCTTTGCATCCTCTGCAAACGCCCCTTTGGGAAGCAGTTATAAAATCGACTAAATAGGCAATAAACTCTGAATCCGGGAATAATTGCTTTACTTGTTCTACTGAAGAACCGAAAGAAAGGTGAGAAAAAAATAGAATTTTAAAAGCGTTTTTAATCTCCAAACGCTCTTTAGGCGAAATACCGGCACGTTTAAGACCAACAGAATTCAAACCGTATGCTCTGGCAGGATGACCATCACAGGTAGAAAAAGGAGGAATATCCTGCACCACCTTAGAACAACCTCCTATAATAGACAATTTGCCTACTCTTACAAATTGATGAACTGCTACCATCCCGCCTATTATCGCTCCGTCTTCTATGGTAACATGACCGGCTAAAGTACCCGCGTTGGCAATAACTACGTCGTTCCCGACTACGCAATTATGCGCTATGTGCGAATAGGCCATAATCATATTTCTACTGCCTATAATCGTTTTTTCTCCGCCTTCGGTAGCAGGATTCATCGTAATGTATTCTCTTATAATATTATTATCGCCGATAATTGTAAAAGATTTTTCACCTTTATACTTGCGATCCTGCGGAGGACTTCCTAGAATCGCGCCTGTAAAAATTTTATTGCCGCTACCAATAGTGGTCCATCCGTCAACAACACAATGCGCGCCGATAACGGTATTTTCTTTGATAGTAACGTTTTCTCCTATCACGCTGTAAGGACCGATTATTACCGAATCGGCCACTTGTGCTTTTGGATGTATAATTGCAGTTTCGTGAATTTTCATATTTACTTTACTCTTTAAAAACCTTTTAAGCGTCAACCAACGCAAACATAAGTTCCGCTTCAGCAACCACTTTACCTTCTACCGTCGCTTCGGTACGAACCTGCCCGGTTTTGGATCTTATTTTCAGGACTTTCGCTTCAAGCGTAAGCTGATCTCCCGGCACAACCGTTTTTCTGAATTTTACTTTATCCATGCTCATAAAATAAGCTAATTTGGAAGAATTCGCCGGTTTGTAAAGCATCAATACTCCGGCTACCTGCGCCATAGCTTCGATAATTAAAACTCCCGGCATAACCGGGCGTTCAGGAAAATGACCGTTAAAAAAATTTTCATTAACGCTTACGTTTTTTATGCCGACCGCTCTTTTATCTTCTTCTAATTCAATAATTCTATCAACTAATAAAAAGGGATATCTATGAGGCAAAATTTTCTTGATGGCGTTTATATCGAGCGGGGGCGCGCCGCCAAATGTACCGCCGGCTTTGATACCGGCTTCACGCAGACGTTCCTTCTGATATTGTAGTCTCTGAAGCAGTTTCAGATTCAAAGAATGCCCGCTTTTAACAGCTATAATATGCGCCTTCAAGGGCTGTCCCAGTAAATAAAAATCGCCTATTACATCACAAATTTTATGCCGTACAAATTCATTTTCGAAGCGTAATTGATTATTAACAACGCCTTTTTCCCCTACAACAAGGGTGTTGCTAAAAGTTGCTCCTCCGCCTATTCCCTGTTCCCTTAAAGCATTTATTTCTTTTTCAAGACAAAAAGTACGGCTAGGCGCAAGTTCTTTTTTAAAGCTTTCTTCTTTTACAACCAAACTCAAATATTGCGATTTCAATACAGGGTGATCGTAATTCAAAGTATAAGATATTTTAAATTCCTCGTTTGGAAGAATAATAATTGAAGAATCTCCTTCAATCATCCATGAAGGTTCTTTGACAGTAAAATATTTTCTGGGGGCATCCTGCTCTTTTATGCCTGCCTTTTCGACATTTTCTACAAACCCCAAAGAACTGCCGTCTAATCCCGGCAATTCATCACTGTCTATCTCGATAACTAAATTATCTATACTAAGTCCCGCTAAAGCAGCCATCAAATGTTCTACCGTATGCACTTCTGCACCGTTGTTTGCCAAAGATGTACGCCTTGCTTTGGGAATGACATTTTTGACTTGAGCGGGAATGAGTGGTTTATTTTCCAAATCAACCCTTACAAAATTAATTCCACTATTAGGCAACGAGGGCTTTAATTTCAGATTAACTTCTTTGCCCG
This sequence comes from Candidatus Omnitrophota bacterium, assembly GCA_043822625.1. Lineage (GTDB taxonomy): Bacteria > Omnitrophota > Gorgyraeia > DAOVKU01 > DAOVKU01 > JBDRBQ01. The sequence continues at coordinate 32,346 of JBDRBQ010000011.1, forward strand.
AATGAATGCCGATTCCTTTTATAGTAATTTCTTTTTCGATTGTTCTTTGTTTCATGTCTACCCTTCCCGCTGTTTTGTATTTTCTCTCAAGTGTTCCATTTCTTTTTTTAACTCGCTTATTTCGTTATTGAGCCGATGTACGGTTTTGTATAACTCCGGCAATTTCTGAAGGCAGGCATTAACTCTTTTGGCTATTGAATGCGGTCTCGCCGGATAACCTGAAACTGTGGTATTCGCAGGCACAGATTTTGTTACACCAGCCTGTGCCGCGACAATCGCGCCGTCACCAATTGAAATATGCCCCACTATACCGGTCTGGCCGGCTAAGATTACGTTTTTCCCGATAGAAGTACTGCCCGAAATACCCGCTTGCGCGACAACAATACTATTCTCTCCGATAATTACATTATGCGCGATTTGAACCAAATTATCGATTTTAGAACCTCTGCCGATTATAGTTTTATCAAATCTGGCTCTATCAATAGTTACATTCGCCCCTATCTCGACATCATTTTCTATAACAACCGTCCCAACTTGAGGAATTTTATGATGAACGCCCTGAACAACCACGAATCCAAAACCATCACTCCCGATAACTGACCCTGAATGAATAATTACACGATCCCCAATCTCGATACGTTCTCTTATAGATACACTGGGATAAATCAGGGCATTTTTACCGATTTTAGTATTATTGCCAACATATACTCCGGCATAAAGAATGCTGTCATCTCCTATTTCTGCCCCGTCTTCAATAACACAAAAAGCTTGAATGGCAACATTTTTACCTATCCTGACATTTTCTCCTATAACAGCCGCCGGGTGTATGCCTTTAGGATATTCTATTTCACTCGGAGATAACAATGACAACATTTTGGCAAAAGCCAATGAAGGATTATCCGTGCGTATTATGGGTTTGGAAGAACTGTTCACCTCTCTGGACGTTATAATAGCCGAGGCTTTTGTAGTTTCCATTAAACCGGCATACTTTGAATTGGCTATGAAGGTCAAATCTCCTTCCGAAGCTTCCCTTATGCCGCAAATACCTGTTATTAAAACATCGGGATTACCGACAATTTCTCCGTCGATAATACGCGCGATTTCACCCAACGTTTTCTGCATTAGGGCTTACCTTTGTAATTAGCGTTTAATATTTTTAATATTGGGCTGGTTGCGTCCATTGATTCGTCGCCGTATAAAAGAGCCCTATCATCGAAAATAATATCGAACTTTTCTTTCGCTCCGTATTCTTTTATAGTATTATCTATTTCTTTTAATATTTCTCTTACCTTTGAATCATATTTCTGTTTTAATTCCGTACTGACCTCTCGGTCAAAATCCTGAAGATCTTTTATCTTTTGGTCTATACCTTCCTGCTTCTTTGCCTTTGCTTCTTCGTTTAATAATTCCAATCCGTCTTTAAGTTTACGTATGTCAGCTACCATTTGGTCTCTTTTAGTCTGCATTTCCTGCTTTTCTTTTTCAAGAACTGTGTCAAAATCTTTCGCTTTTTGATAATCATCGAATACTTTGCCCAAATCTATATAACCTACTTTATTGGCTCCCATCGCCAAGCTACTGCAAAAAAAACTTAAAGCTATTATCGCTAAAAACATCATCAAAAATTTTTTCGTTCTCATTACAAAGTCTCCTTTTTTTATTTTTAACCTTTTTAAAATTCCCTGCTCATATTAAAGTGAAATTTACCTTTTTCTTCTCCCTCGTCATAATTCAATCCGTAACCGTAATCGAGTTTAACAGGACCCAACGGCGTTTTTATGCGCAGTCCCAATCCGATGGAACTTTTTATACCGTCTCCAAAATTATCCCATTCTTCCCAAACGTTTCCGGCATCACAAAAAACCGCTCCTTTTAAATGAGCCATTATAGGAAAAGTATATTCGGCGCTCGCCAAAAGCATTGCCTTGCCGCCCAATGGATGGCCCGCCGAATCTTTGGGGCCCACATGCCGCAATTTATAGCCGCGTATAGTATCAGGGCCTCCAAGATAAAATTTTTCATAAATCGGGACATTTTCACTATCATCCAATTCTTCGGCGAATCCTGCCGCCAGCCGCAACTCCAAAACAAGGTTTTTAAACTGTGTGAAATACTGCCTTCCTTCTCCTTCTATTTTCAAATAATCTTTATCTCCCCCCAAAAAAGTCCCAGCGTAATCCACTGTGCCGGTCAAAATATGCCCTTTACCAGGAAAATAAACATTGTCTCTGGTATCATTTCTAAGGCCGAATTCAAGCTGGCTTATGCTTTTTTTCCCGCTTTCAGCAAGCACATCAGCGCTTACATCACTGCTTATGTTGGAAATATTAACCTCTTCGAGCTTATACATCAAATTAGCTCTTGTGTATTCTGTAAATTCTTTCGCGAAACGGATATCTCCACCGGTTCTTCCAACATCGAAATCTTCCCATGTGCCTCTAAATGTATTATAAACGTCAAAACCAAAAGAAAGGGGATAATCTAAAATCCATGGCTCGGTAAAACTTAAAAGATAATCTTTTCGTTCACTTCCCAAATTAGCTTTTACGGTAAGTTCCTGCCCGTCTCCGGTAAAGTAAGGGGGATTTGTAATATCAAAATTTCTCTGGGTAATTTGCACAAAACCCAAAACCTTATCAGTGGAAGAATACCCCGCCCCGAAACTAAATTCTCCGGTTTTGGTTTCCTTGACATTTACTACCAGATTTTTTCTATCGGACGCCGAACCGGGTTCTATATCATAAGTAACTTCTTCAAAAAAACCAAGCCTATAAAGTCTCTCTTTGGATCGCTGCAACTTTTCTCCGTCAAAAGCTTCTCCGGGCAAAACTCTAAGTTCGCGCCTGATAACAACATCTTTTGTCTTAGTATTTCCCCTTATTATCACTTTATCTACGTACGCCAATTCTCCTTCTTCTATTAGATAACTAATATCTATCTTTTGACTAGTTTCATTAAAAGCCGCTTCCGGCTTAACCTGCGCGAAAATATAACCTTTTTCAAAATAAAAAGCGGATATATTAGAAGCATCTTTTTCCAGAGAAGACTGACTAAAAGTAGCCTCCGCGGGAAGCTCAAGCGTTTTCATAATCTCTTCTGTGGTGAATTTTTTATTCCCGCCGATTTTTACCGTTCCCACTCTATATTGATTACCCTCATCTATCAAAAGAGTAATCTTCATTTGTTTTTTCTCCTGCATATATTCAAGATCCGGTTCTATCTTGACGTCGCTGAATCCCTTGGCAAGATACAGCAATTCAACCCGGCGCAAATCTTTTTCGAATATTTCTTTTCTAAAAAAACCTGCTGTCAGCAATGTGTCTTTCTTTGTTTTCATGCTTTTTAAAATTTCTTTCGCGGGAATATGCTCATTGCCTTTTACAAAAATTCCGGCTATGCGGTACCGTATATTTTCCTTTATCAAAATGTAAAGAGTAGCTTCGTTGGTAATTTCGTTAACGTCTGTTTCATAATCGATTTTCGCCTGATGAAACCCTTTTTTCTGATAAAAATTTTCTATATTATCCAAGTCATTTTTCAACACGCGCATATCAAGGGATTCGCCCTTCTTAATGGTTAAAAGCGATTTCAATCGTTCGGCATTAAGCGTTTTATTGCCCTCGAATATAATTTCGGAAAGAACCGGTTTTTCGGTCACAATAAAAGTTATCGCGAAACCATTTTCGAATTCCCCCACATCCACGCTGACATCAGTAAAATAATCGGTCGCGTAGAGCCGTTTTAAATCTTCATTCACTAATTCTTGGCTAAAAACCGAACCGGGCCTGCTTTTAATTTTAGAAAGAATTGTTTGGGTGCTAATAACGTTGTTGTTTGTAACGCGCACATCAGTAACAAGCTTTTTGCTTTCGTCTTGCCCTTGCGCAGTACACGAGAAAAATAGAGAAACAAAAAACACCAACATCCCAAATATGATTATATGCTTAATTTTAAACAACTTTACCCTCATTTATTTATATATAGATTTTAAAATATGTTATCACAATCTCTTTTTTTTGTAAAGAAGTTTAGGGGCAACCATTGGGCAAGGTGGATTGTAACTCAAAGTGCGACACTTTTAAGGATTAGATCGTTTTCGCTATTATTTTGTAAATACTCCCGCCTTATTTGTTCTGCCGTTTTATATCCTAAAATCTTCCTTGGATAATTGTTCATCCAGCGCTCAATTC
>JBDRBQ010000012.1:0-9889 GCA_043822625.1 Candidatus Omnitrophota bacterium
CTAAAAAAAATATTTACCGAAGACGAATCAAAAGAAACCCTCGATATATATTCCAACGGCCACTCATCCCTGCAGGCTATACCGCTTATCAAAATCCACTCATAACCCATATCGGCTATAACTTTAGCCGCCTCATTCGAATAACACATCTCCGGCGGGAAAAAGCCCCGGGGTTTATAAGCGTCTTTAAAAAAATACTCGTTTGTCTGCCGGTTCAACTTTATCTGGCGATACATTTCTTTTTGAGGCAACAGCGGAAGTATGGCGTGAAATTTTGCCGACTCAACAAATTCAAGTTGTCCGTTATAAGCCAACTTTTGAAAACCTTCTAAAACATCCACAGCGCCGTGATCATTTAACAACTCCGTTAAAACACCGTTTATATTGATGGTAACCTTCGACGCGGGCTGTCCCAAAAGCACTTTAAGCAAAGGCCTGTAAGATTCATCACATATCTTTTTCAACACCGCGTGGAATTGAATCGGCGGCTGATAAAAATGCAGAAAAGGTGCCCAATATATCATTTTTAATCTCCTTCCCTGTTTGAACTTATACTTTAAGCGCCATTGTCATAAGAGACAAATAATCGCGCAAATGTCTGGTTATTAAAAAATTCTTTCTGGTATAATCCTTTGCCTGCTCCCCCATTTTTGCCGAAAGCGCGGGATTATTCAATAAATATCTTATTTTATAAGCGCATCCTTCTATGGAATTAACAGTATAACCTGTTTCTCCGTAAATAATCTGCACCGTAATACCCCCTACAGCTCCCCCTATAACAGGTTTTCCTTTCCACATAGCTTCGGCGACAGTTAACCCAAATCCTTCTTTTACGGATTTCTGCAAAACTACCGTCGCCGCGCGCTGGAGAGCGTTTATATCGGTATGAGCGTCCGGCGGTAAATCCAGCACAAAAATATCTTTATCCTTAGAAGCCGCGTCCTTAACATTCTTTAAAATTTTGTATCCCTCAGGATCATCGGTCGCTCCTCCTCCGGCAAGCACAAGACAGCATTCATTATATTTTTTAACCAACTTATAGGCCTCTATTACACCCAGAGGGTCCTTAAATCTATCGAAACGCGAAACCTGCAATATAACCGGTTTATCCGGCGGTATGTTATAACGGGTTAAAACCGAATTTATTTCTTCGGCAGTCAGCTCTTTATTTTTATCGCTGAGCGGATCTATAGAAGGATATATAAGATACTGCGGAATGGAAAGCTTTTGCGCGAAACTCGGCAGAGAAAATATAGCCCCGTCATAACGGCAGACGTATTCTTTTAAAAATTGCCACACATTTCTCTTAGGATTCGATATATCTATATGACAACGCCAAAACCAGTTTCCTTTTTCTTTTTTATATTCTATAAACGCCGCCGGCTGGGGATCGTGCATGATAACCACGTCGCTTTCAAAAGAGAATTTAGCAGCGTTTTTTTTATTAACCTTTTTATATTCATCATACATTCTAAGGCTTATATCCTGATCCTGCCCCTGCAAAGCATTATGAAAGCTTTTCGTCGTTTTATAAAAAAGCGGGTTGCCCTCGATAACGTCCCACTTCGCCTCCACTCCAAGCTCGGAAAAAAGAGGTATGAGCCGATGAAGCATTTCCGCCACCCCCCCGCCGAAACGCGTAGAATTAACGTGTAAAATAGATTTGCCTTTTAATTTTTCCGCTAAGCGGCGCAATAAATCTACAGCCCCCTTTGGAGCAATTTCTTTATATGAATCAAGTGTAATATTGACGGTATTCATTATCCCCTCATCTCCTTATAGCATAAATCAAGTAATTTTTCTCTCAATCCTTCAAGGCTGTACATATAGCTGTCCACCATCTCGAATTTATTTGCCAGCTCTTTTAATCCCAGTACTTCTTCAAACCATATCGCGAAATCACTTCTGCCTATTTTATCACGCAGTCTGGCTTCGAATATATGATTATAAATAGCACTGGCATCTACCGTCTTTAAAGCATTCGTAAATTCCCCAAGATTATTCGCCGTTAGCCCCGCAGATACTTCTATAATCTGAGATTTCATAAAATAAAACGGTTCACCTGATACGACGACAGGAATGGTTTTCAGCTCGGATAAATGCCTGTCTATAATATCTATTAATCCTGTTCTTATATCTTCAAGATTCGCGTTTTGATAAGGGATGACAAAGGCTAATTTCTCACTAAGCACCCTGTCTCTTAACTGAATTTCCGCCCAGTTGGCGAAATCATTGGGATAAGGACCGGCAATATACCAATGCCTCAAAAAATAACTATTTGTATGATAATAAATAGAATCCACGGGAACTTCTTCTATTAATTCCATTAGTTTCTGTGCATCGTTTGCTTTTTTACCAAGAAGCTCTTTTATTTCCATACATCCCATAAAATTAAATTCGTACATTTTCTCCTCTCTATACCATAATTTTTATTTTATACTTATAATAATCAAAATCATTTATCGTTCGCAAATAGAAAAAGAATCAAAACTGCTACCGCATGCATGCATGGCTCGCCATATAAGTTTAACCCAAAAGTACTATCTTTACTTATTTGGTCTATGTATTTTGCAGAACGGAGTTTATCCCGATACAACATCGAGACTCCGTCGCTACAACACAACCAACTTGTAACCCATAATATTACACCTATCACGGTAGTGGCAAAGCGTCAGCTTTGCCTAATATCTCAAAAAGTAGCCTGTCCCCTTTTTTACTCTTTTTCGAGATTTTGACGCAATAACCCTTTTATTTCTTCAAGAAGACCAATTACCTGCTGATTTTGGTAATATATCGCCTTAAGCTCGGATGTGGTATAAATGCTGTCCGGTGTCACCAAATCCGGACTGCCGAGCATTTCCTCTTGAAGCTTATGATATTTATCCGCCATTTTGCGCGCTTCATCTTCCTGTGAAAAAGAAAATTTACTCATGCCTAATAATAAAAAGAAAACAACCCACACAACTTTTATCTTTCTCATAAACCTCCCTGGTATAATAGATATAATAGGGTTTGATGAATCAAACCCCTACGCTTTACGTTAATCAGTTTATTTAACCCAAAAAATAAAACTCGGCTCATCGAAAGCAAGCGACTGCTGAGAATCAAGATATTTCCCTTTTAAAGATAACTTTCCCGCCGCGCCTTCTAAAATAATCTTGCCTTCTTTGTTATTGGATATTGCCGTGTCTGAACCGGAAGCGGGAGCAATAGTGCCAAAAATAAAATTTTCAATCGTCAAATTAGAAGTTTCTCTTGAACCTATAGTAACTGATTTAGCTTTAAAAGTCGACTTACATTTAACATCCGCGTTTTCCGCGTCGATAACAACGTCGTCCTGCGTAGCCGGTACAGATACAGGAAACCAATTATCCTCATCCGACCATGTTTCTCCATCTCCGCCGCCACTCCATGTCTTTTCCGCGGCAAAAACCACTTCCCCCATATAGGCAGTAACAACTAACAAAAACATACAAACAATCTTTATCGTTTTCTTCACGGCAAATCACCTTAAACAGTGAATGATTAAATACTAAATAGTGGATAGTAAAAGCTTTTTACCATTCACTATTAACTATAAACTATTCACTAATTACGGCCTGACAAACAACCCCACGCCGTCTATATCCATTTTTTTAACTTTAAGCGTAACTTTCCCTTCAAGCAAAACAACATCCTCAAGCTCATCGTCATCATCATAATCGTAAAACCCATTCGAACCCAAAGTCAAAAGATTTAAACCTACATCTACACCTGAACGCGGATACTCGGTATGAACAGGATGACCGTCTGGATATTCTATAGTATAACTCTCTATAAACGGCTTATCAAGCCCCTGCCTGCCGAAAACAATTTCTATGCCCCAACTTTTGCCTGAATCCGGCACGGCTTCAAGTTCCAAAACATCCCCATTACTCACTCCTGAAAAATTCTGCAAATAAAGCGAGTGTATATTTTCACTGTCGGAAATAGGAATGCGCGCGTCATCGGACAAAAGAAAATAACCTGAACGCGCGGGCGCGTTGCGTAAATTAACAAAACTTAGTAAATTAGATGTATATTGCCCAAGCTGTGCCCCCATAAAAATTTCTATGCCGGTAATCAAATTCAAATCATGGTTATCCACCCAATCTTCGGTAGTTACCAAATTATTGGTATTATCATAATATCTAAATTCCAAATTCGTTATCTTTACTCCGAAAGGATTACGTGAAATTCTTTCTATCTCTCCTTTATATTCAGAATAAATATGCCCATCTGCCCGGTCCCATCGAATAGTTTTTACCACCTCAGCGTTGGCTTTCAAGTCGGGATGATAAGTAAAACGAAGTTCACTACCTACAGGAACAGCCAAATTTATTTTTACTTTAGAAATGGATTCATCCTCGCTGTCTATTTTCATCACGTTAGCAAAACGATAACTATCATCCCCCCGAAACTTAACTTCCCCAATAGGCGAGCCGACTCCGGGTTTAATTTTACGGTTCAGCGAATAAACGAAATTCTGCGCTACCGCGGTGTGGGTATCATCCATCCAGGGCGGCACAAATTCTATATAAATCTTACCGGCATTATTTACTTCAAGAGCATCTTTTAAACCAAACACCGCCGCGGTACCACTAGCTACTTCTTCGACCGTCTCTCCCAGCACTTTTTGCAATGCCAACTGATCGCGTGAATACCCCCAGACACTTAAAGCCGTCTCCAAACTCAAATAAATAACCACACTTATAATACTCGCTATGGCAATAGAAATTAAGAGCTCAATAAGAGTAAAACCACCACGGGTTATCGGATTTATTGGGTTTGTAGAATTACTATAATAATTATTTAGCTTTCTATTAAATTGAAAACCCATATTTAAACTCCTACTCGGGCCAACCGCCGTTGGCCCCTACAGAACTATCATTAACTCTATTAACCCTATGAACTCAATTAACTCTATTCCACTTCTTTTTCCACGAAACCGCCTTTGGCTTCGTCGTACACATACATTCCCGCGCGAAACTTTTCCGAATCCAAATTGTACTGATCACAAAATACAGCCTGCGTCTGTTTCAACTGCGCTATATTTTCATTCAAAAACTGCTGAAGAACTGCTACGCGGACTTCCTGATTGCGAAGTATATTTATATTGTTAATCAACACATCTTTCATTTCTTTACTCATACTTTCACCGGTCGCCTGAACCGCCTGCGGTTCTGAAATAACCATTTCATCAGCCGTGTTTTGAGCAACTTTCTTTTCTTCTTTACCACGCCATGCCCATGCCGGAACACTTAAAACTGTCACCGCTAATATTACAAACAAATACTTTTTCATTTTCTGCTCCTCCGATTTAGTGAATGGTTCAATAGTTCAATAGTGACTGGAAAACCCCAATTAAATACTAAATAATTTTTAAGACTATTAACCATCTACCATCTACCATCTACCATTCACTTTTTTTAATCCCCTATTTCTCTTTTTCTCCCTTAATTTCACGCCACATCAACGTTCCTATTCCAGTTTTTGTAAACCTGCCGAAAGTAACCGTGCCTTTTTTAGTTTTAAAATCATATGAAGATTGCGGCGTAATCGTAACTATTTCTGCCTGGTTGTCACTTACTAAAATTTGAGCTATCCCCTTATTAAAAGTAACCGGCACAGTAGTGGCTGAAGACGAAGCTGTGGAATCGGCATTTTCTTCAGTTAACTCTACAGTTACAGAGAGAGAGTTTTCACTTGAAATAATATTGCCATCTTCATCTACCAACCGAATAATTACTTCTGTTGTTCCTACCGGTGACACAGTAGAAACTACGTCCAACATCACCTCCTTAACTTCAATTTCTTCTGTCTCGCTACGCAAAGAACTTGTTTTATCTTCGGCATACATAGTATATTTTCCGGCAGAATCCGCTGAAACACTAAAAACATGATCGCCGGCATCTGCCGCCGTAAATTGATAACTTGAAGGCAACCCTAACCCCATAGTCGCGCTTACATCAATATTTTCTAAATAATTAGGTATTGCCTCACCCAGAATATCAAGCGCCGAAACAGATATTTCTATTGTTTCTCCAACATAGAAAAAATCCCGTTCCGCGGAAGGCGGCTCAACCTCCAACAAAAGTTCGTTTGGACGGAATTGGATCGCCGAACTTACCCCATTTTTAACTTGATACGCTTTATCGTAAGCTTTGATTGTGATGGTTCCCCAATAATCATAATTAGCGCTAACTACAGCTATGCCGGAGCTGAAATTCAAAGCTGTAAGAATAGAGGGCGTTATCACTCCCAAAGATGCCCCCGCAGGATAAACCAATACCGGTTCAACCCCTGCCGGCCCCTGATAATTGGGCGTAAGCTGTCCCACGGCATTTAAAGCATTCACCGTCAAGAAAAAAGCCTTGTTTACTATTTGAGGAGTTTGCGCGCTTACACTAAAACTTGCCGGGATAAAAAGAATTTCGCCGGAGGTGCCGCTGTTGGAAAAATCTTCACTGTCTCTGACAACTATTTCGATAATTCCGCAGTCGGAATACATCGCGCTTAATTCTAAAATACCTTTTTTAAATCCCGCGCTATTTGACGGTATAAGCATCATTGTTCCGAAACCGGGATTAATATATCGCGCGAAAAGTTCTATTTGTCCATCATAAGATTCGTTAACTTCTCCGTCCTCATCCTTTGCCGTAATCGTTATACTGAAATATTCTCCTGCCGTTTGGGGAGTAATAACCGAAATATCGAAATAAGTAGATTTAGCTATAATTTCTTCCTGCTGTATGTCCTCCACCCAGCCTCTGTCCGGATATTCTTTAACAGTAATAAGCGGTTTGCCTGTTTTTGAATCTTTATAATAAAAAGTAACGAACTGGGCATCTTTGGGAATGATAATCTGATTTATAGACATCCAGACGTCTTTATTAACGGAAAATTCTCCCTTTTCGGAACTGCTTTTTAATTCCAGCGTTATGTCCCTCCAGACAGTCTGTGGCACTGAATAAGAATCCTGCAATTGCACGGTAATAGGTGTCGAAGGCTGACCTTCGGTTATAGTCTGAGCACTGGTGATAATACTTACTTGAGATACAAAATGAATTAATACATCATCTACATAACTGTCATCGGCGCGGGTTGTACTGTAAGCTCCATCAAAACCTACTTGAGAAATAGAACTGATACTCGAATCAATAAAATTTAAATTTTGCGCCTCCGGTATAAAACCAACTTCAGGAGCACTTAAAGACTCAATATAAATATCGTAAAGATGTGTAGTAAAATCTACCTTTAATATAATTCTATACCACTCGGTAGAAGAAAAAGTTTTTCCTGTATCTGTCCAGGAAGTGCCACTTGAGGCATAAATTTTTCCGGTATAACCAAAATTCACCGCCGCAATTTTTCCAGAAGGCACAGGCGCTGCCTGTCCCCCTAGCCCGGGCCTTACCAAAAATTCCATCCAACAAGGAGAGACACTTCCATAACCGGCACTACGGGAAACTGTAACGATTGTCTCTGCTCCCGTCAATTCCAGGGCATTGCCACTATCTGTGGAAATAATTAAATTTTGAGTAACAGCGTCATCCGCATCCCCTTGACCACAGACCCACGACTGCACTCCATCAATCGTTACACCACTCTGATAATCATCAAAATCCTCAAAATAACTATCACTGAACGCCACCCCCCAAAAAAACAACGTTAAACAAAATATTAATATAATAATAACATGCTTTATTTTCATAAAAACCTTTTCTGCGCACTTCCGAAGCGCACAGATGGTATTACTCTTAAGGTACCTTTTCTTTTATATTTCACATTAAAATAACGGCTATAACTATTAAGTAGTTTTCGCATAAAATCAGATATAGCATTGTCTTTTAACTGTTTAAGCATCAAATGCAAATGTGTAGGCATGAGACAATAAGCAATAATTTCAATTGCCTTTTCCTTGTCTTCAACAATTCTAGAGTAATCCGCTTCGTTATTAAATATTTTAAAATTAGCAATGCTCTTACTAAATACGTGATAAACGTGTCCCGTTATTATCTTTCTTCCTTCATCCATAAACAAATTCCTCTTTACTTTATTCTTCTACCATCTGCGCGCTTCGGAAGCGCGCAGATGGTTTTTGATATCAAACTTTTCTTCAGAAACTCTCAGCCCACTTGCGGAGTAAGATATATGGTTAATCTCATAAATCTTTTCTTATATATTTTGCAAGTTCAGGTTTAAGCTCTATAGCTTTATTTATATAAGAAATTGCTTTTTGCTTTTCACCCATTTTATCATAAGTCAGGCCTAAATTAAAATACGCGTCCGCGTAATCGGGCTTCAACTCGATAGCTTTTTTAAATTCATTTGCCGCCGCCGCTAAATCTCCATCGAGAGAATATATATCTCCCATATTGTTATGCGCCCTCGGACTTAACGGGGAGCTCTCAACCGTTGCTCTCCACAAACTCGCGCGGCTCTTCCAATCTTCATTCCTAAAAATCGTTCTTATCGAATAAGTGCCAATTATAATTACTAAAAATATGATTACTATTTCTTGAACCCTGCCGTTACTTTCTCCACCTCGCGGGAGTCCCTTTGAACACCTCCGAGGTGAAACAAAAATAGTCTTTTCCAACAAAAAAGCAACGAGCATAACGAATCCAAGCGACGGCAAATAAAGATATCTTTCTGCCACCAGCCAGCTTATCGGAACAGGGCTGTAAGTCGCCCCTAAAAAAAGAATATATATACCAATCGCGAAAAATGCCGGCTTTGCCTTTTTGAATAAAAACAGCCACAAAGCTAAAAATAAAATCAGCAGAAAAATCTGAAATATTAACATTGTCTGAGAAACAACGTAAGGTTCATGATAAAAAGTTAATTTTACCGGCCACAAAAGCAATTTTGTATGACTGAATAAAGAATACGCCATATTAAAAAGAGGATTAGTCAAACCGTTGTTTATTTTCATATCGCTTGCCACCGAAACTATTCTATATTTCAGCATGTGTATATTCGTTAACACAAACCACGCGGCAAGTAAAATATAGGCGGACCATAATTTAAAATTTTTTCTCCACTTATTAAAAACGACATCATAACCTATCAACATCAACGGATACAACACCGCGTCCCATTTAGTGAACAGTGCCGTCGCGTACAAAAAAAGAGAACCAGCGTATCCCGCGAAAAAATACAAACACTTCTTATTATCAAGCGAAGTGACACGCTTATATAACAGAAAAGATGAAATCAATAAAATAGTAATAAGCAAATAATCGCTACCAGAAATCCAGCTTACCGCTTCCGTATGTATGGGATGAACAGCAAACAAAAGCGCGGCAAAAAAAGCCGATACCGTCTTAAAAAAATTCAACAGAAAGAAAAACACCAACACACAAGCCGCGCTATGCGCGATAATATTAAAGATATGATAAGCCCGCGCATCCAAACCGGCGTTTCGATAAATCAAAAAATGTATAGGGTCGGACAACTTCGTCCAAGTAGAAGCGTCACCAATCGCCTCATTTTTTTGAATACTCACTATATCATCCGACACAAACGCGCCGCCTATAGAATTAGCGTAAACCACCATACTCAAAACCGCGATTATGATAATATATTTCACTGTAAAAAGGGGACAGGCTACTTTTCCCCTCTCCTCTTTTTTATCTTCGGCCTTCCTATTGCCCTAATAGTAGACTCTAACCCTAATTCTCTACTAACCTGTACCTGCCATTCCCTTTCACCATACGGACAAATATATTTCACTGTAAAAAGGGGACAGACTGTAAAAAGGGGACAGGCTACTTTTCCCCTCTCCTCTTTTTTATCTTCGGCCTTCCTATTGCCCTAATAGTAGACTCTAACCCTAATTCTCTACTAACCTGTACCTGCCATTCCC
>JBDRBQ010000013.1:0-7270 GCA_043822625.1 Candidatus Omnitrophota bacterium
CTTTTTCTCTGCGGATTGCCTTCGAGGATTACTATGGAGGTTAAAAGAATATATAAACTAATGAATATTATTAGGAGATTAACACCGTATATTATTACATAAAATGTAGTGCCTGGAAATTTTTAAACATTGTTTATTTGCAATAGGTTAAAATAACAAAGTGTCGAAGTCAGGAAAGAACTTTGGTATTTTTCAATCGTGGATGTGGTTGAAATATTGACGGATAGCCCAAGACCTAGAAAATACTGGAATGCTCTTAAAACCAAGTTGAAAGAAGAAGGAAGTGAGTTGTCCCAAAAAGGGGGACAACTGAAATTAGAGTCGGCTGATGGGAAAAAGTATCTTACGGATGTTGCTGATACAGAAACGCGTTTAAGATTAATACAATCAATCCCTTTCCCAAAAGCCAAAAGGACTGGAAGAAAATAAAGGAGTGGCTCGCAAGGGTGGTTTTGCCGCCAAAAAGGCAAGACTCGAAATTGAAAAACAGACGGGCGAGAAAGTCGTTAGCGCAAAAAACGAAAGACATTTACAAGTACAGGCAAAAAAGCTTAAATCCTTAGCTGAAGAAAATAATCAAAAATAACTATGTCAATACAAATTTTATCAAACCTAAACTATGGTGAAAAATATTATTCAGACAGTATTGTTTAAGTATTGGGGGTACAAGAGTTTTAGGCCTTTTCAGGAAGAGGCTATATCTTCGATACTGGATTCTAAAGATAGTCTTATTGTGCTTCCTACCGGCGGAGGCAAATCCGTTTGTTTTCAGGTCCCCGCTTTAATTTGTGAGGGAATGGCGGTTGTTATTTCTCCCTTGATATCGCTGATGAAAGATCAGGTAGATTATTTAAAAGATATCGGAATCGCGGCAGAATGTTTAAATTCCGGTCTTAAGTTCGCTGATCAGATGAGTGTTATGGACCAGATAAAAGCCGGCACTTTGAAACTTTTGTATTTAGCGCCGGAGAGGTTTATGTCGCAAGCAATGAGGGATATTCTAAAAGAAATAAAACTGTCATTTTTTGTCATTGATGAAGCTCATTGTATAAGTCATTGGGGGCATGATTTTAGAGAAGAATACCGGCAGTTGGGTGTAATGAAAGATGAATTCCCCGATGTCGCGGTTCATGCTTTCACTGCCACTGCTACCTGTCAGGTTCAACAGGACATAGTTCAACAATTGCAATTTAAATCTCCGCGTATTTATATCGGTGATATAGACCGACCCAATTTAACTTATCGTATGCTCCGGCGTTCCGGAAATCTGATTCAGCAGATAACAGGTGTTATTAAAAAACACGCTGATGAGGCAGGCATTATTTATTGTTTGCGCCGTGCCGATGTAGATAGCGTTTCAGAAAAATTAAACAGTTTAGGATATGAAAATTTGCCTTATCACGCGGGTATGACTAATGAGATTCGCAAAAGGAATCAGGACGCGTTTTCCGCGGAAAAGGTGTCTCTTATTGTAGCGACAATCGCTTTTGGCATGGGCATTGACCGTTCAAATATCCGTTATATTATCCACGCGGCCATGCCTAAATCTATCGAACATTATCAGCAGGAAACCGGTAGAGCAGGGCGAGACAGTCTTCCGGCGGATTGCTATATGTTTTTTTCCGGCGCTGATTATCGGACATGGGAATATATCTTGAGCGATTCTTCTCAAAGCCGGATAATGATGGAAAAACTGAAAGCAATGTATAATTTTTGCGGCTGGACCGGATGCAGGCATCGTTATTTGGTTAATTATTTCAGCCGGGATTATTTAAAAGAAAACTGTCAGGCTTGTGATTATTGCTTAGGAGAATTTGATTTTGTAGAGGAGCCTTTAGTTATAGCTCAAAAGATACTATTTTGCGTAAAAGAAGTAAGGGAGCGGTTCGGTGCCGTTCATATTGTTGATATTTTGAGAGGCGATTTGAGCGATAACGTCAAACGCTGGAAACACGAAGAGTCCCCCGCTTTTTCTTCCCTGCAAAACGAAACAAAATTATTTATACGAAACATGGTTGAGCAGTTGATTGAACAGGGTATGATTTCCCGCCAGAACGAATTTCATACTTTGTTTATTACCGATTCAGGACAAAAGGTGTTGAGCGGCGAAATAGTTCCTAAACTTGTTAGGCCGCTTACAATTCAGAAAAAGAAAGAGGTAGAGAAGAGGCATAAAGCGCGGCGCAATGTTGATTGGGAAGATATTGATGAAGAGTTGTACCAAGCATTACGTGCTAAGCGCCGTCAATTGGCCGGGGAAAAGCGCGTACCCGCTTATATTATATTTGGTGATAAAACATTAAAAGACATGGCAAAAGTTAAACCTCTTTCTCTGGAGGATTTTTCTGATGTTTTTGGGATAGGAGAAGCAAAGCTTGCTCAGTATGGTGAAATATTTACAAAAGTGATACGTGAATACTTAGAATCAAAACCGGCGGTAGTGGGAAAAGGGGCATTTTTTTTGCCTGGATGAGAACCAAAGGGGTATGGGGAGATGTAAAAATACCCTGAGAAAACAAAATATTCTTCTTGACCGGAAGAGGATGCTATTATATTATGAAGAAAAGGCAGGTAATATAGAAAAAAGTATTATGAAAAATATACGCGATTTATGCATAACAGTTGTTTTTTTATTTCTTGTTTTAGGCGCAGCGTCCGCGTGGGCAAGGACAGATTTATCAGGAGTTGAAAGCTGGGCTTGTTGGCTTCAGGCGGCTAATATTCAGACTTTATCCGATTCCCCGTATGATTTGGTGGTTATGGATTATTCTTTTGATGGAACCGATGATAGTGCTTATACCCCCGCGGAAATTCAGAGCCTTAAAAATTCGGGAAAGCAGGTATTGTCCTATTTTTCGATAGGAGAAGCCGAGGATTACCGATTTTACTGGCAGGATGGATGGAGTGAAGGCAATCCTTCTTTTCTCGGTCCTGAAAACGAAGATTGGCAGGGCAATTATAAAGTTAAGTATTGGGAAGACGGTTGGTGGCAGGATGTCCTTAATCCATATTTAGACAAAATAATTTCCGCCGGATTCAACGGTGTTTATCTGGACATTATAGACGCTTATTATTACTGGTATGAAAGCGAAGGAGGCAGTGCCGAAACTTATGCCGATGATATGGCGGAATTAGTAGGAAAAATCGCGGATTACAGCAGAAATTACAACGCAGATTTTATTATTTGCCCTCAAAACGGTATCGGCATACTTGACGACGCTTCTATTGAGATAAAAAATAAATATATAAACACAATAGACTGTGTGGGAATGGAGAGTCTTTTCTATAATATATGGAGTGAAGAAGACCAAACTTACCGCTTTGATAAGCTGGAAGAGATAAATCAGGCCGGTAAGCCGATTTTTAATATCGAATATATTGACCCTGATTCTTACGGTGAATATTTTGATACGCTTGAAGAACACCCTTTTAACATAATAGGTTATCCCGCGGCCAGTGATAGGGCGTTGGATGAATTAATTGTTCCCGCCGGCGCGATTCCGGAGATGAACACCCTGTGGCTTTTTATTACGGGGATAATCAGCGTAAGTATAATTACCCGCAAATCGGTCTTAAACTAATTTTATTAATTCGCAAAACAAAAAATTTTGTTAATATTTTCTCTTTTTTCTGGTAGAATAAAAGCGAATAAAAACCAAAGGGAAGAAATATGGACAAAAAACCCGAATTAAAACAAAGCACTCTTGGCAAGGCCAGTACGCTAATGGGGATGGTGGGTTTTATCGCCACTTTTATTCTTGTCGGATTGGCCGCTTTTTTATACCGCAGGGAAATTTACGAAGCGGATACAGCCGTAATTTTGCTCGGCCTTTTTATTTTCGCGGACATAATATTTTTGGCGGCCGGCGCGGGACTGGGATTAGCGGGTATTTTCAGGACCGACAGAAAAAAAAGCTTATCTGTATTCGGCATGATTTTGAATTTAAGCGTTATGGCGGCGTTGATTCTACTTTTAATGGTCGGCCTTAACCCGTGATCATTAGCGCGTAGTTCAGATTTCGGGCATAGATTTATATTTAAAATCATCCATCACTAATAAATAAAATACAAACCATCACCAAATCTTAATATTTGATAGCTATAAAGGGCAAGCACCGGGTTGTCCCCTATGATGTCATTAATTTTTTGGTTATCGAGAAAAGGAATTATTTATGACGTATATTGTTTTCGCGAGAAAATGGCGTCCGCAGACGTTCAAAGAAATAGCAGGGCAGGAGCATGTAACTACCACACTACAAAACGCCATAACTTCCGACAGAATAGCCCACGCCTATCTTTTTACCGGTCCCAGAGGAATCGGCAAAACTTCCATGGCGAGAATTTTCGCCAAAGCCATCAACTGTGAAAACGGGCCGACTGTAACACCTTGCAACAAATGCGCTTCCTGCAAAGAAATAACCTCTTCCACCAGCATGGACGTGCTTGAAATAGACGGCGCTTCCAATACCAGCGTTGATCAAATCAGGGAATTAAGGGAAAACGTGAAGCTCAGCCCCTCAACCGGCAGATACAAAATTTACATAATAGACGAAATACACATGCTTTCCACCTCGGCGTTCAACGCCCTTTTAAAAACTCTGGAAGAGCCGCCGGCGCATGTCAAATTTATTTTTGCCACTACCCAAAGCTATAAAGTTTTGCCGACCATAATTTCACGGTGTCAGCGTTTCGATTTTAAAAGAATATCATCAGAGGAAATAAATTTTAAATTAAAGAAAATCGCCAAAGCTGAAAATATAGACATAGAAGACGACGCTCTTTTTGCCGTTGCCGCTCAAAGCGATGGAAGCCTAAGAGACGCTGAATCCGTTTTCGACCAGCTTACTTCTTATAAACAAGGAAAAATAACTTCCGCCGACGTAGCGTCTATGCTTGGTATCGTAAACACCGAAGTGTATTTTAACTTTACGAAGCATATCGCCGAAAAAGACCCCGCCGCCCTGCTTACCCTAATCAATTGTATTGTTTCAGAGGGCAAAGATCTTTATCAATTTATGTCAGGGCTGATAGAGCATTTCAGGAACAGGATTGTTTTGAAAGTGAGCGAAGAATTAACGGCTCTCGTGCCGCAGACCGAGGAGAACATAAACAGGTTAATAGAAACTAATAAACATTTCGGCAAAGAAGAATTGCTTTACGCTTTTTCTATTCTTATAAATACCCAGCAAACTATGCGTCGCAGTAGCGACATGCGTATACCCTTAGAAGTAACAGCGGTGAAATTAACGCGCCTTGCCGAATTAAAAACTTTGCCGCAGGTGCTTGAACAACTTAAAAACATAAGTGCGAAAGGTTTCTCTGGAGAAAGCATGGGAACCACTGAGATAAATTCACCAGTCGGTACCGCAGAAGTCAGTAGGCCGCGAAAAGCGGAAACTACGGCAAAATCTTCTTTTACCGAAAATGATAATTCACCGGAACCCCCTATTATAAAATCAGTACCGGTAGTCAACGCGACTAATCCCGAAGGCATAAACTCTCAATGGCCGGACTTTATCGAAAACATCAAGAAGGAAAGTATGCTTATCGGATTATACCTTGGAGAGGGCAGTATCTCCAAAGCCGAAGAACACAGCCTTACGATTGGGTTTCATAACGAAGGGAATCTACACATAGATTATCTTGATAGAAGAGAAAATCGGCAAATAATAGAAGACAAACTAAACGAATTTTTCGGCCGGAAAATGAAAGTATTTTTAATTAAACTGGAAGGAAAGCCCGAGCAAAAAGCACAGTCTCAAAAACCCGCGGCGGATAAAAGTACCGCGGAAAAACCGGCTTTCGAGAATAGCTCTATCATAAATTCGGCGCTCAATATTTTCGGGGGCACGATAATAGAAGAAAAATGAAAAAAAGTTTAACCTACTCGAAATCACTTAATAAATTAGTAACCGAATTAGCCAAACTACCCGGAGTTGGGCCGAAAACTGCCGAAAGATTTGCTTTTCACATGCTTCGTTCCTCAAAAGAAGCGGTAAGCGAACTTGCCCAAGCCATCATTCACGCCAAAGAAAAAATCACTTATTGCAAAGTCTGCAGTAATTTAAGCGAAGAAGAAATCTGCGGCGTGTGCCAGGACAGCGCCAGAAACAGTAAGTTAATCTGTGTCGTAGAAGAACCCGACGATGTCCTTTCCATAGAAAAGACAGGCGTATATAATGGAATTTATCATGTTTTACTTGGCGCGATTCGTCCACTTGATGGAGTCGGTCCAGCCGATTTAAGAATAAAAGAATTAGTAGAGCGCGTAAAAAACGATAAAATCGAAGAAGTCATACTCGCCACAAGCTCTGATACCGAAGGAGAAACCACCGCTCTTTATCTGTCAAAAATTTTAAGAACCTATCAAATAAAAATATCCAGACTGGCGTCCGGTATACCCGTAGGCGCGGAACTTGATTATGCCGATGAAGTGACTATCGGAAGGGCGATAGAAAACAGGATTAATTTTTAAACAGCAAAAACGCTGGAAATAAGTCCGGTGGGTGCTGTCAGCGTCAACGTAAGTGTTAATAAAAGTTGACTTTCTATAAGCTACTTGATATAATTTAGCCCAAGATATGTATATCAGAATAGAAGTTTATAAGACCGACGATAATTCTTTTATAGCGATGTGCCCCGAATTGAATTTATCTTCCAACGGCAAGAGCGAAGAGCAGGCCGTTGACCGCCTAAAACGCGAGATAATAGTTTGCGTTTATTTGCCAAAAATAAATCACGGCGATGAAGAGATAAAAGCAACCGGTTGTTTTTACGGTAGCGGCAAACCCGGAATACATTAAGGGACATTAGCTTGAAGGAGAATTTTGTCATTCCCGCGGGCGTTAAGCGGGAATGTATAAAAAAGTAGAGTGTTCATTAAAAAATTGATTAATAATAACACCATGTGTGACTTTTTTTAATACCCCATTGTAAAAGGAAAAAATTTGATATTACCCTCTTTTATAAAGAGGGGTTAGGGGAGATTTTAAAGAATTTCCTCACAAAATATTGAAATAGTAAGTTTATTCCCCGATAGCTCAGCTGGTAGAGCGAGTGGCTGTTAACCACTATGTCCGAGGTTCGAGTCCTCGTCGGGGAGCCAAATTTTACGAAGTAAAATTTGGTACTGAGCAAGTAAAAATTCTTGTGAATTTTTACGCGTCGAAGTGCCGGAATATTTCGTAAATCAGTAAAGCCTCTCTTATGTTATAATAGGAGAGGTTTTTTTGTCTAAATTTACCTTTAATAAGATTTAGGAGAATATGAG
>JBDRBQ010000014.1:0-18061 GCA_043822625.1 Candidatus Omnitrophota bacterium
AAATAATTTTATTGTAGTACGCGGCGGTAAGGGTGATAAAGATAGGACTACGGTTTTGCCGCGGGCAATTGAAAAGAAACTGCGCGTGTATTTATTAGAAGAAGTGAAGATATTGCATCAGCAGGATTTAGAAAAAGGTTATGGAGAAGTGTATTTGCCCAACGCGCTTGAACGTAAGTATCCTAAATCCGGCATTCAATGGCGTTGGCAATATGTGTTTCCGTCGGCGAATTTATCTATTGATCCGTTCAGCGGAAAAGTCCGCAGGCATCATATAGGAGCGAAAACTATTCAAAATGCCGTGAAGAAAGCGGCGGAAAAGGCCGATATTGATAAGCATGTAACCGTGCATACTTTCAGACACAGTTTCGCGACGCACCTTTTGATGAGCGGTGTTAATATCAGGGAAATTCAGGAACTGTTAGGGCATAAAAACATTGAGACAACGATGATTTATACTCATGTCTTGAGAGATATGTCAAGCACGCCCGGAAGCCCGCTTGATAATTTATACGCGAGCCGTGGGCAGAAAACAAAAACAAAAGCATAAATTTCCTTGAAGTTTAAGCGGAAAGAATCTTATAGTAAGCTATATATAAATATTATATAAATTATTAGTAGCGGCGCCTGCCCGCAGGTAATTTATGTTATTAGCGCTTTGTTAAATTAATTTTTATAGTCTGAGTTTTAAACAGCCGCGGAGTCCCGATGTCGCGTCGGGATAAACTCGGTTCATTCACAAAGTTACCAGTTACCCGTCCGGGGACATGGTCAAAAAAGGAGAAGGTTGACACCTCCTCTGATTTAAGATATAATTTTTTTATAATTTGTATTTATTCCGGCAAGTTAAGGCCGTGAAAATTAAAAGGGAAAGAGATTAAAATATCATGGAAGAAAAGATTGATTTCAGAGAACAAAGAATAGCAAAGGTAGAAAAGTTAAAAGAAAAAGGAATTGAGCCTTACGGCAGGAAATTCGAAAGAAGTGCTGTTATAAAAGATTTGATTGAAAATTTCGAAGAAGGTAAGAGCGTGAAAGTAGCGGGGAGAATTATGGCTATCCGGTCCCATGGGAAGTCTGCTTTTGCCGATGTGGAAGACGCTACCGGCAAAATTCAATTTTATGTCAAAAAAGATGCGATCGGCGAGAATAACTATGAAATTTTTCAGCTTCTGGATATTGGTGATTTTATAGGGTTAGAAGGAACATTATTCAAAACCAGAATGGGAGAGATTACCATACAAGCTGCCGGTTTCACTCCTCTTTCAAAAGCCCTTTTGCCTCTTCCTGAAAAATGGCATGGTTTAAAAGATACCGAAGTAAGATACCGCCAGCGATACCTTGATTTAATTGCCAATAAAAGTGTCAGGGAAGTTTTGGGCAAAAGAAGCTTTATTATAAATAAAGTGAGGGGGTTTTTTAATACGCGGGGTTTTCTGGAAGTGGAAACACCGGTTTTGCAGGCTATTCCCGGCGGAGCGGCAGGCAGGCCGTTTAAAACGCATCACAATGAATTTGACTGCGACTTATATTTGCGCATAGCCCCTGAACTTTATCTAAAAAAATTATTAGTAGGGGGTTTTGAAAAAGTTTATGAAATGGGTAAAAATTTCAGGAACGAAGGTATTTCCACAAGGCATAACCCCGAATTTACCATGCTTGAGGTTTATCAAGCCTATGCCGATTATAACGATATGATGGATTTAATCGAAGAGTTATTTGTTTTTTTGGCGAAAGAATTATTTGGGACCGAAGAAATCGAATATCAGGGAAAGAAAATAAGTTTTAAAAGACCGTTTAAAAGAATTTCTTTTGCTAAGGCGTTGGGACTTGACCCGGCTGAAAAAGATTTGAAGCGTTGGAAAGAGATTCTTAAAGAAAAATTCGACGTGGATATAGAAGAGGGTGTGAGCCGTTCGCAGATAGTCAGAGTAGCCGAAGATATGCTTAATCCTGAAGGAGAAGATAGTTTTCAGCCGGCGTTTATCGTGGATTATTTTACAGAATTAAGTCCTTTGGCGAAAACTAAAAAAGACAACCCCGCGTTAATCGAAAGGTTCGAGCTTTTTACCGGCGGCATGGAAGTGGCTAACGCTTATTCGGAATTGAACGATCCTGCCGAGCAGAAAAGACGTTTCATCGAACAGGAAAAAGAAGAAAAACATGAAGTAAAAGACGAGGATTTTGTCAGGGCGCTGGAATACGGTATGCCTCCGGCCGGAGGGCTGGGCATTGGCATTGACCGGCTGGTTATGCTTTTTACCAATCAAAGTTCCATAAGGGACGTAGTTTTATTCCCCCAATTAAAACCGGTTAAAGAGGGTGAATAGTGAAAATTGCTGTAGGGAACGGGGGCATGCCCGTTCCATTAATTGTTCTATAACGGTGCAGGCATGCCTGCACCCTACGCTATACTAAAATTATGTTTGAATTTAAAATTGCTTTAAGATATTTAAAGTCTCGCCGTAAGCAGACGTTTATTTCTGTGATAAGTTTTATTTCGATTGCCGGTGTGGCGTTGGGGGTAATGGCGCTGATAGTGGTAATATCAGTGATGACCGGCTTCGACGAAAATTTGAGAGATAAAATAATCGGGGCTAAATCGCATATCTTTATCGAAAGCGGCACCGCGATAGAAAACCCCGCCGCTATTATTGAAAAAGTTTTATCCAATCCTGAAGTGGAAGCGGCTTCTCCTTATATTGACGGTCAGGCGATGGTGAAAAAAGACAAAATCGTATGGGGAGTTCTTTTACACGGAATAGATTCTGAAAAAGAGGCGAAAGTAACCAAAATAGGAGAATATCTTAAATACGGCTCTTTGCCTCGCGATGACAACGCGGAAGATAAAAAAAACGCGCGCGTAGATATTGTGTTGGGAAAAGAATTGGCGCTTCGACTGAGAGTATGGACGGGAGATGAAATTGAAATAGTTTCTCCCATCAGCGGCAAGAAATACCAAGGTAACGTAAGCGGTATTTTTGAGTCTGGTATGTACGATTATGACGCCAATCTTGTTTTTGCTTCTCTGGAAACCGCCCGCCGTCTTTTCGAACTTCCGGATAAGAGTGTCGGAGGAATAGGCGTGCGGCTTAAGGATTTTTATCGCGCGCAGACAGTCAAAGAAGAGATGCAAAGACAGCTTGATTACAAGTACTGGATTACAACATGGATTGACATGAATAAAAATCTTTTTTCGGCTTTGAAACTCGAAAAGACAGCTATGTTTGTGATTCTGGCTTTTATTATAGTGGTAGCGGCTTTTAACATTGCCAGTACATTGATTATGATGGTAATGGAAAAAACCAAAGACATTGGGATACTTAAGGCTATCGGCGCGTCAAACAAATCTATTTATTTTATTTTTACGGTAGAAGGTTTTCTTATAGGCATGATAGGTACCTTTTTGGGAGCGGCTTCGGGAATATGGATCTGTTTTCTGCTTGAGAGATATAAATTTATTAAGTTACCTGAATTTTATTATCTGGATACTTTACCCGTTAAGCTGGAATTTTCAGACGTGGCGTTGGTGGTTATTTGCGCGGTTGTTATGACTTTAGCCTCTACTATTTATCCGGCTTGGCGCGCGGCACAGCTTAATCCTGTTGAGGCATTGCGTTATGAATGATTTTTTGCGCTGTGAAAATTTGCGTAAAAGCTATGCCGAAGGCAGAACGGTTTTAGATGTCCTGAAAGGCGTAGATATAGAAATAGGCAGGGGAGAATTGTTGGGGGTTATAGGCCCTTCCGGCGCTGGTAAATCCACGCTTCTGCATCTTTTGGGAGGGTTGGACGAACCGAGCGCGGGGAGTGTTTTTATCGACGGCAAAAATATATTTAAACTTAGCCGGAATAAAAGGGCTCAGCTGCGTCTTAAAAAAACGGGTTTCGTTTTTCAGTTTTATCATCTTTTGCCTGAATTCAACGTCTTAGAAAACGTGATGATGCCTCTTTTTATCAATCGCCGTTTTTCAGGGAAAAAAGCGAAAGAAAAAGCAATCGCGCTTATAGAAGAAGTGGGCTTAAAAGAAAGAATAACACATAAACCGGCTGAACTTTCAGGTGGAGAAGCGCAACGGGTCGCTGTAGCGCGCGCGCTTATAAATGAGCCTGAAATAGTTTTTTGCGATGAACCGACAGGAAATCTTGATTCGGAAACCGGCAAGAAAATCTTAGAACTGTTATTGCGGTTCAATAAAGAAAAAAATGTAACCTTTGTAATAGTCAGCCACGATGATAATATCGTTAGAATAGCCGGCAGGACAATACATATAAAAGACGGATTAATGCAGTGAATGGTTAAATGGTGTCTGCCTGCCGGAATAGCCGATAGTGAGTGTTTTCGGCTATTTACCGAACATTATCGGTTAAGTTGATTCTATAACCGTAAGGAGAAAATTATGGGATTTAAGATATATATCGATGGAAAATGGTATAATAAAGAAGACGCGAAAGTTTCTGTGTTTGACCACGGGCTTCTTTATGGTGATGGTGTATTCGAAGGTATTCGTTCATACAATTGTTTAGTTTTTAAACTAGACGAGCATATAGAGCGTCTTTATGAATCCGCGCATACCATTATGCTCAAAATACCTTTAACTAAAGAAGAATTGAAAGCGGCGGTAATTGAAAGTCTAAAAAAAAATCAATTAAAAGACGCTTACATTAGGTTGATAGTAACGCGCGGCGAAGGTGATTTGGGGCTTGACCCGAGAAAATGCAAGAAAGCGGGCGTTATTATTATTGCCGATAAAATAAATCTTTATACGAAAGATTTTTTTGAGAATGGATTAAAAGTGGTGACTGTGCCTACGGCGAGAAATTTGCCGGAGGCGCTGAATCCATCTATAAAATCGCTTAATTACCTGAATAATATTATGGCTAAAATAGAAGCCATAAATGCCGGTGTGGAAGAAGCTATTATGCTGAATAATTACGGCTATGTCGCGGAGTGCTCCGGCGATAATATTTTTATGATAAAAAAAGGTATACTAAAAACACCGCCTGTTTATCACGGTAGTTTGAGAGGAATTACCAGAGACGTCATAATCTGGATTGCTTCGAATCAGGGTATAGAGGTGCAAAGAACAACTTTGACCAGACATGATTTGTTCAACGCCGATGAATGTTTTTTGACGGGTACCGCCGCGGAAATTATACCTGTGGTTGAAGTGGACGGGCGTACGATAGGAAGCGGGAAGGTCGGTGAGATTACCAAAAAATTAACTTGGGGCTTTAGAGAAAGCACCAAAACAGAAGGAGTAAAATATGCTCTGTGAAATTTGCGGTAAAAGAAAAGCTACTGTACATATCACCGAGAGTATAAATGACAAAACTATCGAAATGCACATTTGCGAAAAATGCGCGGCGGAAAAAGGAGTTATAGAAACCGAGGCTTTTGGCATGTCGGATTTGCTGGCTGGGCTTGCGGGTTTTGGCACCGGATTGAAAACCAAAAAATTAGAAAAAACCGAAGTATGTCCTAAATGTGGGATGACTTTCGAGGATTTTAAAAAAACAGGCCGCTTCGGCTGCGCTGTTTGTTATGAAACTTTCAAAGGGGCTATTTTGCCGCTTTTGCAAAGGATTCACGGTTCCGCGCATCATTTTGGAAAATTCCCCGTAGGAGTTTTGGGAGAAGAAAGGAAAGAGTCTATGTTGGAAGAGCTTCAAAATAAATTGAAAACGGCTATAGAAAAGGAAGAGTTTGAGGAAGCCGCGCGTTTAAGAGATAAAATCAAAGAATTGCAGGAAGGTAAAGAAAAATGAAATTGGACGACTTGTTTAAAAATCCGGACGGCTGGCTTAAAGGAATTGGCCCTGAAGCGGATATAGTTATTTCAAGCAGAATACGTATGGCCCGTAATTTAAAAGAATTTTCTTTCAGTGACTGGGCTGACGCGAAAGAAAAAGAAAAAGTTGTTGAAAAAGTAAAAAAGGCCATTGAAAACAGCAATTATTTAAAAGGGTCTTTATTTTTAAGGATAGATGAATTGCCGGAATTGGATAAACAGGTTTTGCTCGAAAGGCAGTTGATAAGTCTTGAATTGGCGAATAAAAAAGGACCCGCGGCTGTTTGTATTTCAGATAAGGAAATATTTTCCATAATGATTAACGAAGAAGACCATTTGCGTCTTCAGGTAATTCAGTCCGGTTTTGATTTCGCGGGAAACTGGCGCATTATAGAAAAAATAGACGATGAATTAAGCGCCCAGCTTGATGTTGCTTATTCTCCAAAACTTGGTTTTCTGACTGCCTGTCCGACTAACGCGGGTACGGGCATGAGGGCGTCGGCTATGATGCATCTACCGGCTTTGGTAATGAATAAAGCTATAAATAAAATTTTAAACGCGATCGCGAAATTAAGTTTTAACGTGCGCGGGTTTCACGGTGAAGGGACCGAAGCCAGCGGTAATTTTTTCCAGATTTCCAATCAGATAACTTTAGGCAGAAGCGAATTGACTATAATAGACGACATAGAAGGCATAGTTAAACAGGTTATAGAACATGAAAAAAATGTCAGAAAAAAAATGCTTCGAGAAAAATTGCCTGAGTTGGAAGATAAAATTTACCGGGCGTACGGCACGTTAAAAAACGCGCGTGTTATATCTTCCGAAGAAACTATGAATTTATTATCTATTCTTCGGCTGGGTGTGGATAGTGGTATTATAAAAGACATAAACCGTTCTTTTATCAATGAATTGCTTGTCATAACTCAACCTGCTCATTTGCAGAAAATGGAAGGCAAAATTTTATCCGCCAAGCAAAGAAACCTCAAAAGAGCGGAAATAATAAGGGGAAAAATTAAATAGTGAATAGTGGATGGTTTAATAGTGCCTGCCTGCTGGCAGGAATAGGAAAAATCTTTAAAAACTATTCACCATTTAACTATTGAACTATTCACTAATTACTATCCACTAACGACTATTAAGGGAGGACTTATTAAATGTTTGAACGTTTTACTGAAAGAGCAAGAAAAGTTATTATGCTGGCGAAAGAGGAAGCAAAGCGTCTTAATCACGATTACATCGGAACCGAGCATCTTTTACTCGGTATATTAAAAGAAGGGCAGGGAGTAGCCGCTATTGTTTTACAGAATATGGGATTGAGTCTGCGCAAAATTCGTCTTGAAGTAGAAAAGATTGTAAAGCCCGGGGCTGCCGCTAAAATGGCGGGTGATATACCTTTTACACCCCGTGCCAAAAAAGTTATTGAACTGGCTATGGATGAAGCGCGCAGTCTTGGACATAATTACATAGGCACTGAACATTTGCTTTTGGGACTTATTAGAGAAGGAGAAGGCATAGCAAGTCAGGTTTTGATTAACCTTAAGCTGGATTTAGAAAGAGTCCGAACTGAAATAATGGGACTTTTAGGTTCCGCGACACCGGGTTTTACATTTTCGCAATGGGGGGTTGGCGCGTCAGGGGAAGCCGGCGCTCAACAGAAATCGAAAACACCGGCGATAGATACTTTCGGCAGAGATTTGACAAAATTAGCCAAAGAGGGGAAGTTGGACCCGGTTATCGGCAGGGAAATGGAAATAGAGAGAGTAATTCAAAGTTTAAGCCGCAGGACCAAAAATAATCCGGCTCTTTTGGGGGAAGCCGGTGTCGGTAAAACCGCTATCATAGAAGGACTTGCCCAGAAAATCATAAAAGGAGATGTTCCCGAGACGCTGAGCAACAAAAGAATAATAGCTTTGGATTTGGCTTTAATGGTAGCCGGCACAAAATATCGCGGGCAATTTGAAGAAAGAATAAAAGCTATTTTGGAAGAAATAAAAAAAGCGGAAAATATAATTATTTTCATTGATGAAATTCATACGCTTGTCGGAGCAGGAGGGGCTGAGGGGGCTATTGATGCTTCTAATATTTTAAAGCCGGCTTTGTCAAGGGGGGAAATCCAGTGTGTAGGCGCGACGACTTTGGATGAATATAGAAAAAATATAGAAAAAGATGCCGCTCTCGAACGCCGTTTTCAGACCATAATTGTAAATCCGCCTACAGTCGCTCAGACTATCGAAATATTAAAAGGACTGCGGGACAGATATGAAGCGCATCATAAAGTAAAGATATCAGACGCCGCGCTTGAAGCGGCCGCTAAAC
Source organism: Candidatus Omnitrophota bacterium (assembly GCA_043822625.1). Classification (GTDB taxonomy): domain Bacteria; phylum Omnitrophota; class Gorgyraeia; order DAOVKU01; family DAOVKU01; genus JBDRBQ01. The sequence continues at coordinate 8,109 of JBDRBQ010000014.1, forward strand.
TTTCCGATAGATATATCAGCGGACGTTTCCTGCCGGATAAAGCTATAGATTTAATAGATGAAGCCGGTTCCCGCGCCAGGATTCAATTAATGACTACGCCGCCTGATTTAAAGGAACTTGAGACAAAAATAGAAAGTTTGAAGCAGGAAAAAGAAGAATCGGTTAAGGGTCAGGATTTCGAAAAAGCGGCGCGTTTAAGAGACCAGGAAAAAGAAGAGCGCGGAAAATTGGAAGAAGCCAGAAAAGATTTGACTAAAAAAAGAGTGGCTGTCGAAAAAGTAATAACCGCCGATGATGTCGCTTACATTGTTTCCAGATGGACTGGCATTCCTCTTTCCCGCTTTGAACAAAAAGAGACTGAGCGTTTAAGATATATGGAAAAAGAAATTCATAAGCGCGTGGTTGGGCAGGATGAAGCTGTTGCCGCTATTGCCAACGCGGTAAGGCGTTCCCGCACGGGATTAAAAGATCCCCGTCGTCCCATAGGGTCGTTTATTTTTCTTGGCCCGACGGGTGTAGGCAAAAGTCTTTTAGCCAGGGCGCTGGCCGATTTTATGTTCGGCGACGAAGACGCTATTATTCAGCTTGATATGTCTGAATATATGGAGCGTTTTAATGTCTCTCGTTTAGTCGGGGCTCCTCCCGGATATGTAGGATATGAAGAAGGCGGGCAATTGACCGAAAGAGTAAGACGCAGGCCATATTCAGTTGTTTTACTGGATGAAATAGAAAAAGCGCACACGGATGTTTTTAATATACTTCTTCAAGTATTAGAAGAAGGCCGTTTAACGGACAGCTTTGGCAGAAGGGTTGATTTTAGAAATACTATTTTAATTATGACTTCCAACCTCGGCGCCGAACTGCTTCGCCAACAGGGCTCGATTGGTTTTAAGGCGACTGAAACCGGAGGATTGACTTTTGAAGATATGAAAGGTAGATTGTTAAGTGAAGTTAAAAAGACTTTTAAACCGGAATTTTTAAACAGAATCGATGACATTATCGTTTTTCACCCGCTTACCAGAGATCATTTGGAAGGCATAGTAGATATAGAAATTGATGAAGTCAAAAAAAGACTCAGTGAGCAGGATATAGTCATTGAATTAAGCCCTGAAGCAAGAGCGTTTTTGATTGAAAAAGGTTTCGATTCCAATTACGGCGCAAGGCCCCTTAAAAGAACCATTTCGCGTTACCTAGAGGATGTTTTGGCGCAGGAAGTTTTAGCTGGTGATATTCAGAAGGGGCAAAAGATAGACGTTATAAGAGAAAATGACCGGCTGATTTTCAAAACTAATCAAATAGCCCGATGAGATGTGTTTTTCTTAAAAAGCGCCGGTTATGGCTGATTTTTGTTTTTTTGATAATCGCGTGGATTTTTTCTTTATTAGCCGTGGTTACGCCGTATCTTGTGAATGAGTTTAAGATTTTTGTTCAGAAGAAAATAACCGAAAATTTCGATATAAAAGTTGATTTTGGAAAAGTAAAGGGAGGGATGATAACCCCTTTGATTTTTGAAAAATTAACCGTTTTGCGCGGAGAAAGAACCGATTTCTTCGTTTGCGTTCGCGCTGAAGCGGTTTCCTCAAATTATTACATCTGGGATTTGCTTTTGGCGCAGGTTTACGGGTATAAGGATATTGAACTTATTTTTAAAAACGGGGAATTATTCATGAATTCCCCCGAGTCGGTTCTTTCTCAAATAGAAGGGCATGTTGCCATCGACAAAACGCAAACCGCGAACGTTGATTTAATTGCCCGGCATAAATCAGATAAATTGTTTTTAAGAGGCAGTATTCATAATAAAGAAGAATTTTTAACTTTGGATTTGGACGCGGGTTACGTTAAGGATTTCAGCAAAATAACATTTTCGGCAGAGGGCTCTTTAGCTGAATTGAATTTAAAAGGCAGTGTTTATCTGACAGATGAAAAAGAAATGGATTTTACAAGCCGCCTAAAAATCGGCAGTGAAGAGGTTGAATTCGAAGAAGTAAATTTTAATGGTTCTTATTTTGCCCATGGTTCGTATAAAATTAAAGAAAAAAAATTCGCGGCCGAAGTCATTCCCGTTGGAGAAGAAAACAGAATTCTAACGCTTGATTTTCAGCCTGTTTTGGCACAAGAACATTCTTTGGAAAATAATGATATAACAGAAGACTCAGAGCGGAATGGCGTGGTGATAAAAAAGCCGTTTTTGTTGAAAATGAATTTCAGCCATTTTAATTTATTCGGTAAAGATATAATCAGTTTTGTGGAAGCGCGGGGCGGGAATATCGGACAGGATGGATTTGGATTTAAATTTTCTACATACGGCACTACCATAAATCGCCGGCCTTGCGATGAATTGAAAATGGATTGCTATTTCCGTGAGGGAGTTTTGTATGTTGATTCGGTTCAGTTGGGAAAGGAGCATTTACTCAGCGGCATTGTGGATTTCAAAGAACAGCCGGCCCATGTTAAATTGAACTGGCAGGTCAGGGAAATGGCTTTGAGGAGTCTTTTGATGTTATCGGAGAATGCCGATGACAGCGCGCGATTAGACGGCATCCTTAATGGAAATATCTCAGTGGAAGGGAATGTTTTAAATCCTTTTATCAAAATCGCGCTCAGCGGTAAAAAAGGGAATTTTTTAGGAATGGAATTTGCCAGCGCGAACGTAAATCTTGACGGCAATTATCCGGTACTGCTTTTTCATGATTCCAGGATTTACAGAGACGAAGGCGGGTTTTTTATTCTGGGAGGCAGGATGGATTTAAGAAAAATACATACCACCGCTTTTTTCGATGACATTAAAATTTTAACCAATGAAAAAACAATAGTTTTAGATGGATGGGACATAAGCCGCGGGCAGCCCGGACAATCGGAGTTGACTTTAAAAAAAGCGGTTAGCAACGACTTGAAAGTGGGTTTTAAAACCTTTCTTAACGGTCAGGAACAGAACGCGCTTAACGAAGACAGCGCCTTAGAACTTGAATATGAGTTTCAGAAAAACAGATCTTTGTTGATGAGGTTCGAGAAAGACAATGAATTTTTCGGCGTAAAACAGGGAACTAAATTTTAAAACAATATGATAAAAATGTTTAAAATTTATGAAAAGTTGAATAAACTGTTTTGCAAACTAGGCAGAAAAATTGTTTCTACCGTTTATTTTACCGGAGAAATATCTATTCTGACCGCGGAAAGTATTTATTTTTCGTTAAGGCCGCCTTATAAAATAGGTAGTATTTTCCGGCAGGCGAATTTTGTGGGGGTAAATAGTTTTTCCATAGTCTTTCTGGTAGCATTGTTTACCGGCATGGTATTGGCTCTCCAGAGTGCCTATGCGCTGCAAAAATTTTCCGCCGAGATATATGTGGCCGGTCTGGTATCTCTTTCTATGACCAGAGAATTGGGGCCGGTTTTGACAGCGCTTATTATTGCAGGAAGAGTCGGGGCGGCGATTTCGGCGGAATTAGGCACGATGAAAGTTACCGAGCAGATAGACGCCCTCAGAACATTATCCGCGAATCCCATTAAATATCTTGTTGTTCCCCGTTTTCTTGCGCTTATTATTATGCTTCCTGTTTTGACTATTTACGCGGATGCTATCGGTATAGCGGGGGGCTACTTAATCGCGATTTGGAAGCTCGGTATAGGTTCCCATATGTATTTAAAAAGCTCTTTCAGCGCGCTGTTGTTTAAAGATGTTTTTACCGGTTTATTTAAATCAATATTTTTTGCCGTTATAATTGCTATTGTAGGCTGTTATGAAGGCATGAATGCTAAAGGAGGCGCGGAAGGCGTCGGCAGAGCGACTACTTCGGCAGTGGTTATTTCTTTTATTTTAATAATAGCCTGCGACTGCTTTTTTACCGCTCTTTTTTATTTTGTGATGAAATAATAAAAATGATAGAAATAAAAAACTTAAAAAAGAATTTCGGAGATTTGACGGTATTAGGCGGCGTTAATCTTAAGATTGCCAAAGGAGAAACCTTAGTTATTATAGGCCGCTCCGGCTGTGGCAAAAGTGTTTTATTGAAACATATCATAGGGCTGATGAAAGCCGATGAAGGACAGGTTTTAATCGAAGGAAAAGATATTACTAATCTGAAAGAAGAAGAACTAAATGAAGTAAGGATGGAAATGGGGATGCTTTTTCAGGGAGCGGCTCTTTTTGATTCTATGAGTGTCGGAGAAAATGTGGGTTTTGTGCTGACTGAACACACTAAGCTTTCCGAAGGAGAAATTGCCCGCAAGGTAAAGACCAGCCTTGAATTGGTGGGACTGAAGGGAATAGAAAATCTTAAACCCTCTGAAATTTCAGGAGGGATGCAGAAAAGGGTGGGGCTGGCAAGAGCTATTTGCGCTTTGGATTTGAAAATTGTTCTTTATGATGAACCTACGACGGGAGTTGACCCCATAATGGGAGATGCTATAAATGATTTGATAATAAATCTACACGATAAACTGCGCATAACCTCTGTCGCCGTTACTCATGACATGGTCAGCGCTTACAAGATAGCCGACAGGATAGCCATGCTTTACAAAGGTAAAATTATAGAAATAGGCACCCCTGATGAGATAAAAAATAGTTCCAATAAAATAGTACAACAGTTTATTCACGGAGAAGCTGTTGGGCCTATAACCGAAGGTGAAGAAATTAAAAGGTTTGAACTGGAGCAATAAATTTAAAAAAGCAATACAGGGGGGATTAAAAAAAATGAGTCCCAAGAAATCTAATTTCGAATTGAAGGTAGGTATTTTCGTTGTACTCAGCTTGATTATTCTGATGGTTATCGTTTTGCGCATAGAAGACTTCAGCTTTTTTAAGAAAGGTTATACGATGCACGTCATTTTTAATTATGTAAGCGCTCTTGACGTGGGGGCCCCTGTTGATCTTTCCGGTGTAGCGGCGGGGGAAGTAAAATATATGGAGATTTTTTATAATGAAAATCTGGCAAAGACTCAAGTGGATGTAACGGTTTGGATGAAAGAGGGCATAACGATAAGGAAAAATTCCATTGCCAGAATTAAGACATTAGGTTTATTAGGAGAAAAATATATAGAATTGACCCCGGGTTATATAGAAAATGACATTTTGGTAGAAGGGGATGTTCTTTTTGGTCAGGATCCGATTGAAATGGAAGACTTAATGGAAACTGTAAACAGAGCCTCCGAAGATTTGGACCAAACCATTGTTTCCATAAACAGTGTTATCGGAGATTATAACTTCAGGCAGGCGTTGAAGCAAAGTGTTATTAATTTCGAACAGGCTTCTTCCAGAATAGATTCTGTTTTAACTAAAATAGACGAAGCGCAAGGGACCATAGGCAGACTTATCGGCGAAGATAAAATCTACCGCGACTTGGAGGAATTGGTCGCGGATTTAAAAAGAAATCCGTGGAAATTGCTTCATAAAACAAAAGAAAAGGAAGCGGAAAAAACTTCTTTGGAAGAGAAAGGTTCCTCATCCGGTAAGGAATCTAAAAAGGAAAGCGTCTTTTTTTAGCAGAGTTTAATTTGTTTTTAATATAACAAATGGTCATTATTATTTAAAGTAGAATAATTTCTGTAAGATGATAAAAGGGAAGTAGTTAAATAGAAATAAGAATGCCCTGCAATTTTTGACGCGGAAGGTAAAATTATTTTGAAACTAAAAACAATATATGTTTGTCAGGAATGCGGTTTTCGTTCCGCGAAATGGATTGGCAAATGTACCGATTGCGAAGCGTGGAACAGCTTTATAGAAGAAACAGACAGCTTGCCGGATAAAAATAAGAGGCAACTCATGATTCCCCAAACCACCGCGGTGCCCGTTCAAATCAATGCAATCGAACTCAATGGTGAAGAGCGTTTTTCTACGAATATCTCGGAGTTAGACCGGATTTTAGGCGGCGGCATCGTGGAAGGGTCGGTAGTTTTGATAGGAGGGGAACCCGGCATTGGTAAGTCCACTCTTCTTTTGCAAATGGGTTATAATTTAAGTAAAGATAATAGAGTGGTCTTGTATGTGAGCGCGGAAGAATCTTTACGCCAGACGAAATTGAGGGCCGAGAGATTAGGGGTAGATGGAAATAGTTTATATATTTTAAATGAAACTAATTTAGCTTCTATTTTGGAACACGTAAGAAAAATAAATCCCAAAGTAGTTATCGTGGATTCCGTGCAAATTATCTATCGTCCTGAACTGGAATCTATTGCCGGCAGTGTTTCACAGGTAAAAGAATGCGCCGGACAATTGACCTATACCGCGAAAGCGACGGGAACGACTATTTTTTTGGTAGGACACGTTACTAAAGAAGGCGCTATAGCCGGGCCGCGTATTCTCGAGCACATGGTGGACACCGTGCTTTATTTCGAAGGTGCGAGGCATACTTCTTTCAGGCTTTTGCGCGCGGTCAAAAACAGATTTGGTACCACCAATGAAATCGGTGTTTTCGAAATGACTTCGCTGGGCTTAAAAGAAGTGCTCAATCCATCAGAGTTGCTTTTATCGGAAAGGTCTTGTGACGTGGCAGGGTCTGTGGTTGTGCCCTGTCTGGAAGGCACAAGGCCGCTTCTCGTGGAAATACAGGCATTGGTAAGTTCTTCTATTTTCGGCAATCCGATAAGAAGAACCATGGGGCTGGATTATAACAAAACGTCTCTTTTGGCGGCTGTTATGGAAAAGCGGGCGGATTTTAAACTTATAAATAAAGACATTTTTGTCAATGTGGCCGGAGGAATAAAAGTTGATGAACCGGCCGCCGATTTAGGGGTTGTTTTAAGTGTGGCTTCCAGCTATAAGAACGCGCCGCTTTCCCGATATATTGCTGTGGCAGGAGAAGTGGGACTGGGCGGAGAAATTAGAGCGGTTAATCAGATTGGACTGCGCATAGGCGAAGCTCAGAAGCTGGGCTTTAAGAAGTTTATTCTACCGCGCAGTAATTTAAAAAATTTGAATTTCAAAGGGGATTTGCAATTAGTGGGAGTGGGACATATCGAAGACGCCTTAAAAGCGGCCTTTGAAATAAAGAATAATTAGTGAATAGATATATGATTTCTATGAAAGGAGGTGAAATAATTAAATGACTCTTTTATTAATAAGAATATTTTTTGTGCTGGCTTCGATAGTTGTCGGTTATGAGATAGGTTCTTTATTGCCGGAAGGACAGCAGGGCTATGTTCCTTTTTTCGGAGCGGCGATGGGCGCGGCAGGAGCGGTATTTATAATTTTATTTGAAATGAGCACAAGGAAAGTATCAGTTAAAGGTTTATCTTCGGCTGTTTTCGGACTTATATTAGGTTTAATTATGGCGCAGTTGATAATAAGTTTATCTTTTCAGTTTATAACGCTGGATGAAACTACTAAATCTGCCATTGCCATGATATTGACGCTTATTTTCGTTTATCTTGGAATGCTTCTGGCCATCAGGGGCAGGGATGAATTTAGTCTTATTATTCCTTATGTAAAATTATCCAGACAGGATAAAAGTGAAGAGATAATTGTTCTTGATACCAGTGTTATTATCGATGGAAGAATAGCGGATATTTGTAAAACTAAATTTATCGAAGGCAAGCTTATAGTGCCGCGTTTCGTTTTGAAAGAATTACAGCAGGTAGCTGATAGTGAGGATTCCCTGAAAAGAAACCGTGGCAGACGCGGACTTGATGTATTGAATAAAATTCAAAAAAGTGCCAAAGCAGACGTGAAAATCCACGAACAGGATTTTCCTGAAATCCAAGAAGTCGATGCTAAGCTGGTAAGACTGGCAAAGATGCTTGAGGCAAAAATACTTACCAATGATTATAACTTAAATAAAATTGCCGAACTGCAGGGAATTACGGTTTTAAACATAAATGAATTAGCCAACGCGTTAAAACCGGTGATGATACCTGGAGAAGACATGAGCATTAAACTTCTTAAAGAAGGCAAAGAATTTAATCAGGCTGTTGGTTATCTGAACGACGGAACGATGGTAGTGGTTGATAATTCCAAGCATCTTTTAGGCAAGACTGTCAGCGTCGTGGTAAGCAGTGTTCTCCAGACAGCGGCGGGGAAAATGATTTTTGCCGATTTGAGTTCCGCCAAAGAAAATAAAAATCATTATCGCGCGTTTAAAACAAGATAAACGGATTCAAAAAAATGAGCGTAAGCGCAGTTATCGTAGCGGCAGGTTTAGGGAAAAGACTTAAAGCTAAAACAAAAAAAGCTTTTATTAAATTGGGTAAAAAATCGATATTGGAGATGACTGTTTCTAATTTTGAAAAAACCCCCAAAATAAAAAGTATAATAGTCGTCGCGCGTAAAGATGATTTAAAAAAAACAGCGGTTTTATTGCGGTCTTTTAAGAAAGTAAGACAGGTTGTTGAAGGCGGCAGGGAAAGAAGCGATTCGGTAAGAAATGGAATAGAGGCCCTTAGCGGGGATGAAAAAATAGTTTTAATTCACGATGCCGCCCGGCCTTTTGTGACAAGCAGGCTTATTGAAAAAGTAATCGCCGGCACCAGAAAATGGGGAGCGGCTATTCCGGTTTTAAGAGTGAGTTCTACGGTAAAGAAAATAAAAAAAGGCTTCGTTGATAAAACCGTGGATAGGGAAAATTTATTTCTGGCTCAGACGCCGCAGGGTTTTAAAACGGATGTTTTAAGAACAGCCTTGAATAGTTCCGTATTGAAAAAGTTAAAACTCACGGACGACTCGGCTTTGTTTGAGGTCTCAGGTAAAAAAGTAAAAGCGGTCGAAGGAGAAATTCTCAATATGAAAATTACGACACCCGATGATCTTGAATTGGCCAGGAAAATGTATAAGTTGATGGGGAAATAGTGGATAGTGAATGGTGGATGGTGGATGGTGAATGGTGGATGGTGGATGGTGAATGGTGGATGGTGGATGGTGGATGGTGGATAGTGGATAGTGGATAGTGAATAGTGGATGGTGGATAGTGGATAGTGGATGGTGGATAGTGGATAGTGGATAGTGGATAGTGGATAGTGGATAGTGGATAGTGGATGGTGGATAGTGGATAGTGGATAGTGGATAGTGGATGGTGGATAGTGGATGGTGAATAGACGAACCCTTAAAAACTGTTTGTTTGTCATGCGCGACTTTCATTTTGTTTTGCTTTGCGAAAAGAGAAGATTTTTTAAATCCCCCATAACCACTTTTTAATAAAAAGGGGAAGTTCACCATATTCCCCCTTTGGAAAAGGGGGACTGAGGGGGATTTAAAAAAATAAGCAATTTCCATTCACCATTCACCAACGACTATTCACCAATAAAGGGGTTACGCGAATGCGGGTTGGCATTGGTTACGATATTCATAAGTTGGAAAAAGGCCGCAAATTGATTTTAGGCGGTATAGAAATCCCTCACGCAAAAGGCCTTGTCAGTTATTCCGACGGAGACGTGCTTTTGCACGCCCTCTGCGACGCGCTTTTGGGCGCGGCCGGTATGGGAGACATAGGAGAACATTTTCCCGATACAGACCCGGCTTTTAAGGGGATAAAAAGCGTCGAATTATTAAAAAGAGTCAAGGTTTTATTAGACGAAAAAAGCTGTCGCATTGTTAATATTGATTCGGTTTTAATGGCCGAAGAACCGAAATTGCAGAATTTTAAACCGAAAATCAAAAGTTACATAGCCGGCATTTTGAAACTGAACGAAAATCAGATTAATATCAAGGCCGCTACAGCCGAAGGTTTCGACGCGATAGGAAGAAAAGAGGCGATTGCCGCTTTCGCGACAGTGTTGGTGGAAGAGTATAGTGGATAGTGGATAGTGGATAGTGGATAGTGGATAGTGGATAGTGGATAGTGGATAGTGGATAGTGGATAGTGGATAGTGGATAGTGGATAGTGGAACCCTTAAAAACTGTTTGGTATTTAAATAGTTTCAATTACTGTCGCATGGTCTGCCTCAGGCGGGGGTTAGGGGAGATTTTTAAAGATTCTCTTTCTAAACAGAGTAATGCAAAATTAAAGTTGTACATGCGGTTAATA
>JBDRBQ010000015.1:0-8723 GCA_043822625.1 Candidatus Omnitrophota bacterium
AGACGCTACGTAAGATATAGGCGGTTTTTCTGGCGGTGATAGCGAATGAGACGTAAAACGCGAGGATTAGTCCGAGGATGTTTTGAGAGTTGTGGATTTTTGTAATATCGATGCGTGGTTTGAGCGGCGCGGAATGCTTGAAGGGTTAAAGGGGTCAACTCCCTTTTTTCTTGACAGTTGCTCCTTTCGCGTGAGCGTGGGTTTTTTTGCAATTGACTTAATTTTGCCTTTCCCCTATAATTAATTTTATAACATTGATTTTTTAAGTCTGTCATTCTGAGTCCGCGGGGCGAAGAATCTTACTTCATAGAGATTTTTATGTGCCGGCAGATAGATTTTGTTGCTATACTTCTCAAAATGACTATAGTAATTTTATAATTATGAAAAAAAATCCCTGTAATCTTAACATCGCCCAGTCTATAAAATTAAAAGAGATAGAAAAAATAGCTTTGAAGTGGGGTCTTTTAAAAAAAGAGATAGAATTATTTGGCCACTATAAAGCTAAAATTTCTTTGTCTGCCGTTAATCGTTTTTCTGAAAAAAGAAAAGGTAAGTATATTCTGGTAACGGCTTGCACGCCTACTCCTCTTGGAGAGGGCAAAACTTCGAATACCATCGGCTTAAGTCTGGCCATTAATAAATTGGGTAAGAAATCAGTTTGCTGTATAAGACAGCCCTCGCTTGGTCCCCTTTTCGGGACAAAAGGCGGGGGATGCGGCGGAGGGTATTCTCAGGTATTGCCGATGGAAGATTTCAATCTTCATCTAACCGGCGATAATCACGCCGTTTCCGCGGCACATAATCTGCTCAGCGCTTTTATAGATAATTCGCTCTATTTTGATAACCCACTATCCATAGATTCTTCGACGATTACATGGAAAAGAGTCGTGGATATCAGTGACCGTTTTTTAAGAAAAATAAAATTGAGCCTTAACGAGCCTCAATTCGAGAGGGAAAGCGGCTTTGATATCGCGGTCGCCAGCGAAGTGATGTCCATTCTTTCGCTTTCGAAAAACGTGGCGGATTTAAAAAAAAGGCTTGAGAATATTATCGTCGCTTCCGATGCCGCTAAAAAACCGGTTAAGGCGAAGGATTTAAAAATAGCCGGCGCTATGGCGGTTTTGCTTAAAGACGCGATAAAACCTAACTTATTGCAAACCACCGAACACACGCCATGCATTGTTCACGGAGGTTGTTTTGCCAATGTGTCTATTGGCACGAATTCCATTCTGGCGGATTATCTTGGTTTAGGACTTTCTGATTACTGTGTTACTGAAAGCGGCTTTGGAGCTGATTGCGGCGCCGAGAAATTTTTCGACATAAAATGCAGGATAAGCGGACTTCGTCCCGACGCGGCGGTAGTAATTTGTACGGTCAGGGCGTTAAAAATTCACAGCGGCAGATATAAAATCAGAGATGGTAATTTATATAAAGAAGATTCAATCGCGGTAAGAGAAGGCAGTTGTAATCTTAAAAAACAAATTGAAAATATAAAACTTTTTGGTGTGCCGGTGGTTGTGGCTGTCAATAAATTCGATACCGATAAAGAAAGTGAAATAGAAGCTATTAAGGAAGAAGCGCTCGCGGCCGGAGCCGAAGCTGTTTGTGTAAGTACTGTTTATAAAGACGGTGGTAGAGGAGCGATTGAATTGGCTCGGGCGGTGATAAAGGCCTCGGCGGAAAAAAGCCGGTTTAAATTCTTATACAGCGTTAATGAATCCATTGCCGCTAAGATAGAAAAAATCGCTTTTTCGGTTTACGGCGCCGGAGAGGTTACTTATTCGCAAAAAGCTGAAGAGGCCATTGAGCAATTGAATAAATGGGGGCTTGATAAATTGCCGGTTTGCATGGCAAAGACACAGCTTTCTCTTTCCGGTGATCCTAAATTAAAAGGTTGTCCGCGGGGTTTTGATTTGAATATTGACAGGATTTATCCTGCCGCCGGAGCGGGTTTCATCACTGCTATTTGCGGTAAAATAAATACCATGCCGGGACTGCCGAGAAATCCGGTGGGACATTTAGCCGACTTAAAAAAAGACGGTACTGTTCGGGGTTTATTTTAAGACGATGAAAGGAAGTGAAAAATGAAATACGCGCATGCCTCCATAGAAACTTTTTTAAATGATTTAAAAGATAAAAAAGCCGTGCCCGGAGGAGGCAGTGTCGCGGCATTGACCGGCGCGCTTGCCTGCGGGCTTTTATCCATGGTGTGCGCGTACAGCAAAAACGATGAAAAAAATGGCGGGTTTCTCAGGCTGATAGAAAAAAGAGCGGTTAAGGCTCTTGAGAAACTGAAGAAATTAATGCAGGAAGACATTGACAGTTATGAAGCCTTTTCTTTAATGATGAAGAAAAAGGATAAAAACAGAAGCCAGATTAAAAAAGCTATATTAAAAATATTAAAACCGCCCTTAGAGATGATGAGGCTTATGCCTCCTTTAATGGAGGATGTCGAAGAAGCGGCTAAATTCGCGAAACTTAATATTGTAAGCGACGCGGCGGCGTCCGCGTCTTTAGTGATAGCTTGTTTTGAGTCGTCGGCGGTCAGCGTTAAAATAAATTTAAAAGCTTTAAATGATAAAAAATTAACTTGCGCCATGCTTAAAGAAATAAGCCGTTGTCATAAAAAACTTTGCTATCATAAAAAACGCGTTATATCCTCGACGGATAAAAGGCTTAAGCTGAAAAGAACGTTTTAAAAATAGTGTTGAAAACCAACGACTGAAAAATGTAAACTGATTTTGGGAGGAATACATGAACGAAGAAATTTTAAAAGATTTGATTGTAAAAAACAATACGAAAATTGTACTGGTGGTTATGGACGGTCTTGGCGGACTGCCTCAGGAAGAAGGCGGGCTTAGCGAACTCGGAAGCGCGAATACGCCTAATCTTGATAAGCTTGCTTTTAAATCGACTTGCGGGCTTATGTATCCTATTGCTCCCGGTATTACTCCCGGCAGCGGACCGGCTCATTTAAGTCTTTTTGGCTACGACCCCATAAAATATAATATCGGCAGAGGTGTGCTTTCGGCGTTGGGAATAAATTTCGACGTGAGAAAAGGAGACCTTTGCGCGAGAATAAATTTCGCGACCATAGATAAAGAGGGTAAAATTACCGACAGGCGTGCCGGACGCATTTCTACCGAGAAAAACCGCGAGCTTTGCAAAAAACTGAAAGAGAACATAAAAATTCCCGAAGGATTGGAATTTTTTATTGAGACGGAAAAAGAACACCGCGCCTGTCTTGTTTTAAGAGGAAAAGATTTAAGCGAGCGTATCGCGGATACGGATCCTCAGCATGAAGGCATGAAACCTTTGGATCCGCGAGCCGAAGAAGAAGGCGCGCGCCGGACAGCGGAAATCCTGAAAAACATTGTGGAACAGGTGAAAGAAATTTTGCGCGGCGAAGAAAAAGCCAACATGGTTCTTTTGCGCGGCTTCGCGCAATTTCATCTATATCCGACGATAGAAGAACGTTTCGGGTTGAAGGCGTTTGCCATCGCGAGCTATCCTATGTACCGCGGGTTGGCCAAATTAGTCGGCATGGAATTGGCTCCTCAGACGCAGACTGAAGAAGAAGAAATTGAAATGCTAAAGGAAAATTTTTCTAAATACGATTATTTTTTCATCCACTTTAAGAAAACGGATTCTTACGGCGAAGACGGAAATTTCGAAGAAAAGAAAAAAGTAATCGAGAAGGTAGATAAGCTCATGCCGCGGATTATGGATTTGAAACCGGATGTTCTTATCGTAACCTGCGATCATTCTACGCCGGCTAGATTAAAAAGCCATTCATGGCATCCTATTCCGGCGATGCTTTTTTCGAAATATGTAAGAGAAGATAAAATCAAAAAATTCGACGAGTTCAACTGCCGGCAGGGAAGTTTATCGGGTTTGCAGTCTGTAGAATTAATGCCTCTGGCATTAGCCAACGCGTTGCGTTTGAATAAATTCGGGGCATAGATTAGTGAATAGTTTAATAGTGCCTGCCTCCTCCTGCGGTGGACCATGCCTTCGGCAGGCCCGCCTGCCAAAAATATATGGCGGGCAGGCAGGAATGGTGAATAGTAAAAGCCTGAAGTGTAATTCGACAACAAATAGCGCGTAATAAATAGGGTTGATTTTTGTATTTGATGTCCGAGGATAGATCGGGTTCACTGACTGTAGGGGAGGGACATATCTGTTCCTTTTGTGAAAGTTAAATGGAAAAAATTCTGGATTTTTTTCAGAGCTGTGTGGTCAATAGAAGTTTATTGGCGTATCCTTTAGTTTTTTTCGGCGGGATACTGGCAAGTTTTACCCCATGTTTTTACGCGGTAATTCCCATCACTATCGCTTTTATCGGAGCGTCCTCAACTAATTCTCTCAAAAAAAGTTTTCTGCTAACATTATCTTACGTTTTAGGTTTATCTGTGGTATATAGTGTTTTAGGGGCTGTCGCGTCTTTGGGCGGTTTCTTTTTTTGGCAGATAGCGTCCTCTGTCTGGGTTTATGTTTTTCTCGGCATAGTTTTTATCGTTTTGGGATTTAGCGCGCTTGGTTTTTACAATATACCTTTCCTGAATTTTAAAAGCACCGAGTTTAAAAAACCCAGAAGTTACGCGGGGAGTTTTTTAGTAGGGGCGGTTTCAGCGCTTGCTATCGGGCCTTGTGTTACGCCTTTTCTGGGAGTTGTTTTGGCATACGCGGCGACGCAGAAAAACGTTGTTTTCGCGACGAGTCTTTTATTTATCTTTTCGCTTGGAATGAGCGTATTGATTTTGTTTTTAGGCACGTTTTCCTCGGAGCTTAAAAAGATGCCTAAATTGGGAAAATTTAATCTGGTAATGGAGAAAATTTTCGGATTCATTATGGTTTTGGCAGGGGTATTTTTTTTGATAAGCGTGTTTAAGAGATTTGTTTAAATCAATGAGACTTGCCGCGGGATAGTTTATTAGTTCGCAGAAAGAGATTACGCGAAGAAAAAGGGGTTTGGTGATTATTGTGGTAATCAGTTAAGGAGGTGTGTGATGAAAAATTCTTTGAAAGTATTAATTATCCTGTTTTTTATGACTGTGTTTTTCGGCTGTAATGCCGGCGGGGAAGGAAATTCACAAGTAGGCAGTTCCGCACCGGTGTTTGAATTAAAATCCGTTAGCGGGAAAACAGTATCTCTAAAAGATTACGAAGGTAAAGCCGTGCTTTTGGATTTCGGAACTTCGTGGTGTCATTATTGTGTTGAAAAAATCCCGATATTAAAAGATATTCATAAAAACAGGTCCGGTATAATTGTGCTATACATAGATGTACAGGAAAATGAAAACGCGGCAAAAGTGCTGATCGAAAAATACGACATCCCGTATCCTGTTTTATTGGATAAAGACGGTAAAGTTGCTTCCGAATATAAAATTTTGGGTTTCCCGACAATCTTGATTGTCGACAAGAAAGGGATTATCCGTTACAGGGGGCATAGCATTCCTTCGGATTTACAGAAGTTTATTGAATGAAAGAGGTGATGTATGTTAGGGAATTTGAGTTTTTGTTTTACGGGTTTATTATTTGTCTTACACATTCTTTTTTGGATTTTGGTTGTGCTGGGTCTTTTTGCTTTGGTTAAATGTCTTTTCTGGCCGGGACAGAAAGAAAAGGACGAGGCTCTTGAGTTGCTGAAAAAAAGATATGCCAGAGGAGAGATAAGCCGCGAAGAATTCGAAGAGAAGAAAAAAGATTTGTTAAGCGCGTGAATTAGGGTAGGAACAGGTCGTGACCTTAACCGTTGTTGATGTACCATCTGTGCACTTCGAAAGTGCACAGATTTGGTGCGGCGGCGAGTTTAGAGTTTTTAAGAATAAGAGACTATTTTTGACAGAACGCTGTACGATGTAAAGAGGTTTTATGAAAGAATTAAAAACACATCTTCATAAGCATTTTTATTCGCGCAGAAAAATTTCCCGCCGCCGTCTTAAAGCGGCCATTTTGCTGACAGGGACGGTAATGGTTTTGGAAATGATCGGCGGTTTTATTTCCAATAGTCTCGCTTTATTAAGCGACGCGATTCATATGCTTACGCATCTATTTGCCTTAGGAATCAGTTTTTTCGCTGTAACTATCGCGATGAGGCCTGCTACCAAAGAAAAAACGTACGGTTTTTTTAGGGCGGAGGTTTTGGCGGCTTTTGCCAATGGCATAGTGGTGTTGTTTATAGCCGGTTTTATTTTTTATAATGCCCTTAAACGAATAGCGAATCCGCAAAGTGTCGAAGCCGGCGGAATGCTCATTATAGCCTTAATAGGTCTTATCGCGAATTTGATAACTATTTTTATTCTTTCCCATCCCGGCAAAAAGGATATAAATTTAAAGGGCGCTCTTTTACACGTGATGGGGGATACAGTGTCTTCCGTAGCCGTAGTTGGAGCGGGGGTATTTATTTACTATACCGCTAATTTTATCGTTGATCCCATTTTGAGTTTTTTGATAGCTATATTGATAGTTATTTGGTCATTTCGTCTTTTAGCCGAGGCGGGTAATATTTTGCTTGAGAGCGTGCCCACTCATCTGGATATTGATGAAATTGCCGAGGATATCGTTTATAGCATAGAAGAAATACAACGTGTGCACGACGTTCATATATGGGAATTGACCTCGCATATCTATTCTATGACAGTGAATGTCGTCGTCGAAGATTGCAGTGTAAGCAAGACACAGGAAATTCTCAAAGAATTAACCAGCTTATTGCGCGACAAATACGATATTTTTCATCTTAACGTTCAATTTGAATGTGGCGCGGAATAAAAGCCTGTTTTTCCGCATAACCCGATGTACACCTCCGAGGTGTACATCGGGTTATGCGGGAATTAGAGCAAGCAGGTTAATTATAGTTGGACTTTTTGACATAACGAAGATTTGTATGGGGGAATTATGATTAAAAACATTTTGCTGGCGTTTATTCCTATATTTGTGGCGGTTGACGCGGTAGGCGTACTGCCGATATTTATTTCTCTTACCGCGGGTACGGAGAGAAAAGAGAAGGTTCAGATAATTATTCAGTCTATGATTACAGCTCTTTGTCTGGCGGTGGGTTTTGTCTTTTTGGGAAAATGGGTATTTTCGCTTCTCAAGATAACCATGGGAGATTTTATGATAGCCGGAGGCGCTATCTTGTTTTCCATCGCTATAATAGACATAGCAAATCCTGGAAAACACAGGCGTATGCCAATGAAAGAATTAGGCGCCGTTCCTCTGGGAACGCCGCTTATCGTGGGACCCGCGGTTCTTACCACGTCTTTGGTTATCATTCCAGAATACGGATTTGTTCCTACGCTTACATCTATTTTTCTTAACGTTTTTTTAGCGGGATTGATTTTTATGTTTTCGCACGTGCTGAACAGGATTCTTGGAGAAGCCGGTGTTAAGGCTTTGTCGAAAGTGATGAGTTTGCTTCTTGCCGCCATTGCCGTTATGTTGATACGGAAAGGTTTTATGCAGTTTTTATAAAATTTATTAAGATTTACAACCCTATTTTTTTAATAACGTCTTCCAGTTGAATTTTTGTTTTAGCGCGGCAGGCTTCTCGTCTTAGAAGTTTTATTTCGGCAACGCCTTTTGTGTAGTACATAAAAAATTTGCGGAAATTTATAATGCCCCCCCGTTCCCCGTAAAAGTTACTGTTTAATTCAAGATGTTTCAGCATAGTGGAGATGATTTCATCCAGCGGTGGTTTAGTAAAAATTTGTCCGGTGCCGAAAAAATTTTTTATTTCTTTGAATATCCATGGATTTCCGAGCGCGCCTCTGGCAATAAGGACCCCGTCACAGCCGGTTTCATCGAACATCTTTTTGGCTGATTGCGCGGAAAAGATATCACCGCTGGCTATAACCGGTATCTTGATCGCGTCTTTTACTTTTCTAATTGTTTCATAATCGACTTTTCCGCGGTAACCTTGAGTTTTTGTCCTGCCGTGAATTATTAAAGCGTTGGCCCCAGCGTCTTCGGCGTAAAGAGCCACGTCTTTCGCGTTAACGGATGTGTCATCCCAGCCGGCGCGTATTTTAATAGTAACAGGAACCTCCGCGTTATCCGCCAGTACTTTAATAAGCTGTCCTATTTTGCGCGGGTTCTTAAGAAGCGCGGCGCCCTCACCCCGTTTAGTTACTTTAGGCACTGGACAAGCGGCATTAAGGTCTATCAAATCAAAAGTGTAATTCCGCAGTCTCTCCAGCGCTATTTTAATAATTTCAGGTTCATTGCCGAAAAGCTGTACGCCTAAGGGTCTGTCTTCGGGAAGCGTTGAAAGCAGTCTTATCGTATTTTTATCGTTGTAAAAAAGGGCTTTAGCACTTAACATTCCCGTAAAAGCGAAATCACAGCCAAAGCCTCTGTTAAGCATACGAAAGGGCAAATCGCTTATACCCGCCAAAGGAGCGAGAATAAAAGGCTCTTTTAAAGATATATTTCCTATCTTGAGTTCGTTCATTTTGTAATTACCACAGACTCTTTGCTTTAGAAAAATAAAGCTGTTTTTTTTTGTCGTACAATCAAATAGGGCTATAGTTTATCAAAAAGCATAGAATGGTTCAAGGCCTGTTTTTTGGATTGAGTATGTCACCAGTTGCGTCATTAATAAATGTTACCGAATAAGACGCAAAGAAGGATTCGTTGACTCAAAATAGATGTTACCCTGGAAAAGCAAATTTAAAGATTTTGGGTTCAATAATGACTTCCTCCAGCAGAGTGACATTAGACTT
>JBDRBQ010000016.1:0-12427 GCA_043822625.1 Candidatus Omnitrophota bacterium
ATGGATAAAAAAGTAACGATTTATTCTACACCGACGTGTCCGTATTGTAAAAGGGTGAAACAATTTTTAGGGGAGATGGGCGTTGTCTTTGAAGATATTGATGTATCAAACAATTCAGCAAAGGCGCAGGAAATGGTGGATAAGTCGGGACAAATGGGAGTGCCTGTTCTGGATATAGAGGGGGAAATGATCGTCGGTTTTGATAAAGAAAAAATAAAAAAAGCTCTTGGATTGGAGTAACAAAAAAATTGGATAATCTCTATGACCTTATAATTATAGGAGCCGGACCGGCAGGAATAACCGCCGGGATTTATGCCTCCCGTAAGGCAATGAATTTTTTGATTATTACCAAAGACATCGGCGGGCAGGCGGCGTGGAGCGGAGATATCGAAAATTATACCGGTTACCAGTTTATTACAGGTCCGGAACTGGCTCAGAAATTCGAAGAGCACATGCGAAAATATAATATCCATGTGAAGGAAAACGAAGAAATTACCGGATTAGAAAAAAAAGGAAATATTATTTACGTTCGCGGCGCCCAAAACGAATACCGTGCCAAAACAGTTATTATCGCTACAGGCAAAAGGTCCAGAGAATTAGGCGTGCCTGGAGAAAAGGAGTTTAAAAATAAAGGAGTTACTTATTGCGCTACTTGTGACGGGCCGATATTTGCCGGTAAAGAAACGGCTGTTATCGGCGGGGGAAATTCCGCCATGGATGCGGCTTTGCAAATGATAAACATAGCCAAACATGTTTACATTATAGACACTGCGAAAGAACTTTCCGGCGACATCGTGATGCGGGAAAAAGTAAGGCAAAGCGCGAAAGCAACCGTGTTTAATAACAGCCGTATAATTGCTGTCTTGGGGGAAAAGATGGTTAACCGCATTAAAATACAGACTCCCGAAGGGGAGAAAGAATTGCCGGTAGAAGGGATTTTTGTGGAAATCGGGCTCATTCCCAATTCCGAGTTCACCGGCAATCTGGATAAAAACGAACTAAAAGAAATAAAGGTAAACTGTGCCAACGAAACCAACATCCCAGGGATTTTCGCGGCTGGAGATGTTACCGATGTTCCCGAAAAACAAATCATAATAGCCGCCGGAGAAGGTTCGAAAGCCCTGCTTACCGCGTTCAGATATTTGTCCACGACCGGAGGATGAACGCGTGAATGGTAGATAAAAAATAAAGAAAGGTTTAAATGAAAAAATGCCCTTATTGTGCCGAAGAAATACAGGATGACGCGATAAAGTGTCGATATTGCGGAGAGTTTATTCTGAAAGAAAAACCTGAAAAATGGTATTTCAAAACTTACTGGTTGGTAATCGCTTTTCTCTGCGTTGGTCCCTTCGCGCTTCCTTTACTCTGGCTTAATCCCCGCTACACAGTTAGAATAAAAATGATCCTGAGCGTTATCATACTAATCGTTTCTTATTATTTAGCGGTGGCTTCGCTCAAATCACTTACGCTGATTATGGATTATTATAAATCAATATTACAGCAGTTTTAAAAGACAATTCACACATAGCCACGTGGCGGTAAAACACCTAAACTCCATCAAAATATAATTTAATAAAAATTCCGTTTGAATGATTATTAAACCCAAATTCTTTTTTTTATTTTTGACTTATCTTAAAACAGTGCTATAATAATTATGAACATACGCTCATAACTATTATAAAGCTCTCTGCACGGCTAGTATTTTTTATATATTTTTAGCTTTTTTAAAATATCGTTTTTTGTCATTCCGCGCCACAAAACGTTGGCGGGCAGGCCGCACTTGATGCGGAATCCAGTTAGTTTGTTTTTATCGTCGAACTTTAGGCCGTGCAGAGGTCTTTTGTATGGACTTTCGTGCGCTGCACAGCATAGAGCATGGCGCAGGGTACAGTCACGCTCAATGTCCCGTGTCTTGTGCGTTTAGTGCGTATAATAAGGAGGATTTATTTATGAGGCCTAAAAAGATACGGTGGATTAAATGTGGGCCGGAGGAAAAATGTTTCAGGCCTTTGTGTAAGCCGATTGAAGAGTTGGAGGGCGTGTTTTTAGCGTTCGATGAATTCGAGGCGGTGAGACTTACCGATTTGGAGGGTTTGAAGCATGAAGAATCAGCGCGGAAGATGAAAATTTCGCGGCCTACTTTTTCGAGGATTGTTTCATCGGCGCGCGGGAAGATAGCCGACGCGTTGGTTAATTGCAAAGCCATAAAAATAGAAGGCGGTTCTTATAGGATTGCGGGGAGAAAGAAAGATGAAAGCTAAAAGTAAATTTCTGTTGTTTTTGGCGGGTTTTGCCGGGTTTTACTTTTTCCCGCTTAAACTGCTTCCTTTCAGAAATCCGGTTTTTGAATCTCTTGCGTTGACGAAATGGTATGCCAGAGAGCACGTTCTTTTGTGTCTGGTGCCTGCTTTTTTTATTGCCGGAGCGGTATGTATTTTTATAAGCCAAGAGGCGGTGATTAAATATCTCGGCGCCGGAGCGAAAAAAGTTTTGGCTTACGGCGTTGCTTCTGTGTCGGGAGCGATTTTGACGGTATGTTCCTGCACGGTGCTGCCTTTATTTTCGGGGATATATAAAAGGGGAGCGGGATTGGGACCGGCGGTAACTTTTCTTTACGCGGGGCCGGCCATAAATATACTGGCTATAATCCTGACGGCAAAAGTACTGGGTTGGCAGTTGGGATTGGCGAGGGCTGTTTTTGCGGTTGTGTTTAGTATTATAATCGGTGTTTTGATGCATGTAATTTTTCTTAAAGAAGAAAGGGCGAGACATGTTCAGGCATTTGAAACTTCTTCGGGTAATAATGGCGTTTTAAGTAAAAATATTTTTTATTTCGCGGCCATGATAGGAATATTGGTGTTCGCGAATTTAAGCGCGCCCGGCCAAATAGATAAAGGAATATGGCCGTGGTTATTTCATTTTAAATGGTATATAGTCACTTTTTTTATGAGCGCTCTTTTTTTTATACTTGTAAAATGGTTTAAAAAAAGCGAATTAAAAGACTGGGTGCGGAGTACGTGGGATTTTGCTCAGCAGATTCTGCCGCTTTTACTGTTAGGGGTAATCATGGCCGGGTTTTTATTGGGCAGACCGGGAGAAACAGGTATTATTCCGGCTGAGGTGATACGAAAATTAGTCGGAGGCAACAGTTTGGTTGCCAATTTTTTTGCTTCGGTAGTGGGAGCTTTTATGTATTTTGCCACGTTGACGGAAATTCCGATATTGCAGGGATTGATTGGTTCGGGTATGGGCAAAGGGCCCGCGCTGGCTTTACTGTTGGCGGGGCCGGCTTTGAGCCTGCCGAATATGCTGGTGGTTAGGGGTGTAATAGGCATGAAAAAGACGCTTATTTATGTCGCGCTTGTTATTGTTATGGCAAGCGTAAGCGGAATTTTATTTGGAGTTTTGGTAAAATAGGAGGTTATAAATAATGAAAATAGAGATAATGGGAACGGGCTGTCCGCGATGTAAAGAGCTTTATGAAAACACGCGGCAGGTGCTAAAAAATAAAGGCATAGAAGCGGAGGTTGTTAAAGTTGAAGACCTTGAAAAAATTTCCGCAGCGGGAGTTTTAATTACACCGGCATTAGTAATAGATGGAAAGATAAAATCTTCGGGTAAAATATTGTCTGTTAAGGAAATAGAGAAAATTATTGTTTAGGAAAAACTGCTCAATTAGCGAATCATAAATCTGGTTTTAGCCTGTTTTGCCCTGAAAAAGTCCTTAGTAAATTTTTTAGCCGCCTGTTGGTTGAAGGGCATGCAGGAAAAGATATTTATATAGGCGGTTTTCCAGAGTTCTGAAAAATGCCCGGTGATGGAGCTTGTTTCTATTAGCTGTACAAGAGTATATCCTTTGGTATAGGCTGCCTTTTCCCCGAAATAAGGAATTAAGGTTTTACCGTATTTTTTCATTTTTATCAGGGCACATAATGTATCCACGTATTCTTGAAGTTTTTTACGGGAACTGATTATTTCTATGTCGCATTCCTGCAGATTAAGCACTAATTCATAACCATAAGTTTTATTCATCTTTTTAGCCCTCTTTTAGCCCTTTTTGAGATAATTTGGTAATTTTAAACTCGCGAAGTGTATTTCCGGATTATAATATTTCGTGTTCAGTTTTAATTTGTTATATTTTGCCGATATTTTGCTACATGACACTTTAGCCGGGTCAATTTTTTTTGAGGCAATAATAAAGCTAAAAAAACCTCCGATATAAGTAGGAATGGCCGCAACCTGTATCGCAAGTCGGGGGAAAACTTTAGCCATAAGCTTATAATTATCTTTTACCTCCCGGGGCTGAAAAAGGGTTGAGCCGGTTTGTCTTATTAATAAGCCGTCTTCCTTTAAGATGGAACGTATACTTACATAAAAATTTCTGGTAAAAAGAACCGTTGCCGGGCCTATGGGGTCTGAAGAATCCACTATTACCACATCAAATCGTTCTTTAGTTTCTTTTATAAATTTCGCGCCGTCGGCGATAATTACTTTTGCCCGTTTATTTTCAAAAGCGCCTTTATGTAGAGTTGGTAAATATTTTTTAGAAACCGTGATTACTGCTTCATCAATTTCTATCAGATAAGCTTCTTTAACGGAGGGGTATTTTAAAACTTCCCGTAGTATGCCTCCGTCTCCGGCTCCTATAATGAGAACTTTTTCCGGTTTTGGATGAGCCAATAGAACCGGATGAGTCATCATTTCATGATAAATAAATTCATCTTTTTCCGTAGTTTGGACTATATTGTCCAATAATAATACTCTGCCTAAAGCAGGTGTATCGTATATTTTTAAATCCTGAAAGGGAGTTTTTGTCTTATAAAGAAGATTCCCTTCCAAGCCTAATTTTATGTTGTTATAAAGGGCTTCATAAATCCACATTTAAAAGATACCTCTTTTTAGCTCGGTGACGTTTATTTTTTCCGGCCTAAAACCTTCTTTTATAATAGGTATAGCTTTATATGGATTTACGTCTCCACATACAAATATATCTAAAGCGGCATAACTGTATTCCGGCCAAGTGTGTATGCTGATATGAGATTCTTTTATGATGGCTACCCCTGATATTCCTCCAGAGGGATTAAATTTATGTAAATCTATATTCAATAGAGTGGCGCCACAGGCATTTATGGCATCTTTGAATATTTGTTCTATTTTGAATAAAGAATCGAAGTTTTCACCTTTCCATAGTTCTATTATAAGGTGAGTGCCCGCATACCTTATGTATCCGTTAGTACAGCAGTATTCTTTTTCTTCGGTGCTTTCCATCTCATATTTTCTCCTTAATATTATATATAGTTAAGCATTTAAACTAAATTCATTATTGTAACCAATATTAGACTATTTTTTATTAATTTTCAAGAACTTTTTTTATTTTTTATAATTTTACAAAAATGCCTTTAAAGGGGTCTATAATTAAGAGGTGAAAATGTATGGGGGGCAGACAGCCCTTCGACAAAGTTTAGGACAAGTTGTTTTGCCAGTTGGTTTAATTATTTTCTCTAAATAAAATAGCGAAGCACTTTAAAGATTGATTTAAAACAGAATTATATTTATAATAATAAATAAAGAGTGATAGAGATGAATAAAACAAAGTACAAACATATTTACGGACCTCTTTATTCGTGGAGATTGGGGGTATCTTTAGGCGTTGACCTGATTTCCGGCATTGAGGGGAAGGTATGCAGTTTCGATTGTATATATTGCCAAATTAGGAAAACTTCCAAAGTTTCCACAAGAAGAAAAGTATTCGTGCCAACCGCTGCCATAGTGAAAGAAATAAAATCTATGCCTTCTTTGCGGGTAGATTATATAACTTTCGCTGGTATGGGCGAGCCTGCGTTGGCTAAGAATTTGGGCGAAGTAATAAGAGCGGTTAAAAAATTGAGAAAAGAAAAAACCGTGGTTTTAACGAATGCCTCTCTATTATATAGGAAAGATGTCCGGGACGATTTGTCGGAGGCGGATTTTGTGATTGCCAAACTAGACGCTTCTTCGCAGTGCTTGTTTTCCGTGATGAACAGGCCGGCAAAAGGCCTTAGATTCGACAAAACACTAAGAGCGATTAAAGCGTTCAGAAATAAATATAAAGGAAAATTCGCGTTGCAGGTTATGTTTACGCCTGAAAATAAAAACGCGGCTCTGGAAATAGCCAGGATTGCGGGGGAAATCAAGCCGGACGAGGTTCAGCTTAATACTCCTTTGCGGCTGTGTCCGATAAAACCGTTATCTTTCAGAGAAATGGGAAAAATAAAGAAATGCTTCAAGGGGCTAAACATAATTTCCGTTTATGACAAAAAAAAGAAACAAATCAGGGCATTTAATGAAAAAGAAACTTTAAAACGCAGGGGGCGGCAGGAAAAGTGAAAAAAAATAAAGACGATAAAAATTATTTAAACCTGGTGGTAAAAATAATATTTCCGGGCCTTGTTTTGGGAGTTCTATTTTGGGCTTTCGAAACATTACTGCATGTTTTTGTGTTTAAAGAAGGGGGTTTTACCGAATTATTTTTTTATCCGCAGGCGCATGAAATTTGGATGCGTTCTTTTGGGGCAACCACTCTTTTTGTGTTGGGGGCGTATGCCCGGTTTGTGATAATAAGGCACTCGAATTTAAAAAAGAATATTGAGTTTGCTTATACGGAATTAAGCCAAATATTCAATACGGCCGCCGATGGCATGAGGGTGATTAACAGGGATTTTATAATAACCAGAGTCAATGAAACTTTTTCCGGTTTGGCGGGTGTAAGTAAAGAAGAAGCTATTGGAAAGAAATGTTTTGAAGTATTTGTAGGTTCTATTTGTCATACCCCCGACTGTCCTTTAACGCGCATTCTTTGTGGCAGTAAGAAAATCGAATGTGACGTAGAGAAGCAACGGCGGGACGGCATCCGAATCCCTTGTATCGTAACGGCTACACCTTTCAGGGGAGAGAATGGTGAATTGCTCGGTATCGTGGAAGATTTTAAAGACATCCGGGAACGCAATAAAGTTAAACAAGAACTGGAAAAATTAAACAAACAGCTTTTGGAATCGAACAGAAAATTGAAAAAATTAGTTTTGCGGGATTCGTTAACAGGGCTCTATAATCATCGTTATCTCGAAGAAGCGTTGGCGGCGGAATTTTCCCGTGCCAGAAGATATAATTCGGCTCTTTCGGTAATAATGATGGATATCGATTACTTTAAATCCATAAATGAAGCTTACGGTCATCCTTTCGGTGATTTGGTGCTTAGACAGTTTGCTGAACGCGTAGAAAAGTTAGTTCGCCAGTATGATATCGTAGTGCGGTTCGGAGGGGAGGAATTTGTAATCATATCTCCTTCCTTAGATAAAGCCAAAGCCATGCTGTTGGCACAGCGCCTTTTGAATACTATTGAGTTATATAATTTCGGAGACGATGAAAGAGTCGTAAAATTAAGAGTGAGTATCGCGGTAACTAATTATCCCGAGGATGTGGCAACTAAGGGGATAGATTTAATCAATTATGCCGATCAGCTTCTGGGGAAGGTAAAAGAAGACGGCGGTAATAAGGTGTATTCTTCCGCGGACGCGAAAACTATAGGTGTTTTTATTGCCGAAGAGAATAAAGAAGATTCGGACGTAGTGCTTCTGAAAAGTAAAATCCATAAGCTGACAAAACGGGCTAATCAAAGTTTAATAGAATCTATTTTCGCTTTCGCGAAAACGATCGAATTGAAAGACCATTATACCGGAGAACACGTGGAAAATACGGTTTATTACGCGGCAAAAACGGCCAGAGCTATGAATTTATCCAAGGAAGATATAGAAAATGTCCGTAAGGCTTCGCGTGTGCATGATTTGGGAAAAATAGGAATCAGCGAGAAAATTTTATTAAAGCCGGACAAGCTCAATAAAGAGGAATTTGATGAGATAAAAAAACATCCGCAAATAGGGGTGGATATTATACGCCTAATTCAATCATTGAGAGATATTATCCCTTTAATTCTTCATCATCAGGAAAGATGGGACGGAACCGGCTATCCCGCAGGGCTTAAGGGAGAAGAAATCCCGATTGGCGCGCGCATTATTGCTTTGGCGGATGTGTATCAGGCTTTGATCTCCGACAGGCCTTATCGTAAAGCTTATTCTAAACAAAAAGCGCTTGAAATAATTAAAGATGGCGCCGGTTCTCAATTTGATCCCGCGATTGTAGAAGTCTTTTTGAATGTTCTGGAGCACGACGATAAAGAATAAATAGTAGCTTATAGTGTGCTTGTCTGCCGGTAAGGTGGGGAGCGGATGGCGTAGAGGGAAAATCAGACGCTACCCGTTATGAAAAAAGCACATTTTGCTGAATTATGAAAATAAAAAAAGATATAAAAAAAATACAAAAATTTTTGACCGAAGATATATGGATAATCGAATTAAATCAGCTGTCCCGTTTTAAAAAAAACGCCGTAAAACAGGCGCGTTTTTTTTACATCGTAATCAAGGACTTTTTCGACGATAAATGCCAGTTGAGGAGCGCGGCGCTTACTTTTAGGACGCTTCTTTCGATAGTGCCTTTTTTTGCCTTATTGTTTGCTATTGCGAAGGGGTTGGGTTTGCAGAAAAATCTGGCGTTGGCGTTTCTTGCGAAAATCGCTTTGGGACAGGAAGAACTTAGTAGAAACATTTTAACCTATATCGAAAATACAAATGTCAGAGCCTTGGGATATTTGGGATTTATTTTTCTGTCCTTTATGGTTGTTGGCATGTTTTCTACGATAGAAGAGACTTTTAACAAAATCTGGGGGGTGAAGCGTGGGAGAAATTTATTTAAAAGATTCGGCGGGTATTTAAGTGTTTTATTTATCATCCCGTTGTTTTTTATAATTATTACCACCTTAAATACCATTTTTATTGCTAATGTATCCAATCTGCCGATTATGAAAATGGAATTCGTAAGATTTATAGTTGATGAATTACCTGTAGTTGTCCCTTATATTCTTACCTGTTTTGTTTTTGTTTGTGTCTATAAATTTATGCCGAATACGAAAGTTAGATTTTCAGCCGCTTTAACGGGCGGCATAATTGCCGGTATAATATGGCAGCTTTTGGAATGGGCTTATATAAGATTCCAAATAGGAGTTTCCCGATACAATATTATTTACGGCGCGTTTGCTTCTTTGCCTATATTTTTGATATGGATAAATACCAGCTGGATGATTGTGCTTTTGGGAGCGGAGATGTCTTTTGCTTCTCAGAATGAAAAAAATTATGTTGAAGCTAAGGTTTCCGAACACGCTTCTTTCAGAATTAAAGAAATGTTGGCTTTGAACCTCATGTATTTATTGTGCATGAATTATCAAAGTAATAAAACAGGCCGCACTGCCGAAGAACTGGCGGATACGCTTAAAGTGCCGGTACGTCTGGTGCGGGAGATCATGTTTGTGTTAAATAAAAAGAATTTGGTAGGAGGGGCGGAAAAAGCACAAAAAATTTTTGTATACAGCTTATCTCAACAGCCGCAGGCTATAACGCCTGCCGAAGTTATAGAAGCTTTAAAAACTTATGGCACCGAATATATCAAAGCGGATGAAACGTTCTCCGGTGAAACTATGTCCAATCTTTTAAAGCAAAGAGACGCTTTATTTTCGAATTCCGAGTTGAATAAAAATTTTAAAGAATTAACGGAGCAAAAGTAAATTTTCCACCATGATAGCCTCAAAAGAAAACCCGCTGAATTTAATCCCGATTCTTTCGCTATTGAGAAAGGAAAAAAACTGTGTTTTTTTGAGCACTCAGCGTGCTGATGCTGAAAATCACCGCAGTTTTATTTTTCTTCGTCCGCGTTATGTGATTCAAACAAAAAAAGAGAATGATGTAGCTACAGCCTTAAAGACGATAGATAATTTTGTGAATAAAGGTTTTTATGCTGCCGGTTATTTAACTTATGAAGCGGGGCTTGTTTTTGAAGAGCGGCTGGCGGGAAACAAAAAGTTCGATTTTCCTCTTTTGTGGTTCGGTATTTACGAACAACCGTTAATTTTTAATCACAAGACTTCTTCTTTTCAAGGGAATAAAAAATATCTTAAATTGTCAGATAATAAAACTTTACGGGGCCGTTACCGTATTGAAAACGCGGGATTTTCTTTGAATGAAAAAGAATATGGCAAAGCAGTGCAGCGAATTAAAAAATATATCGAAGAAGGAGACGCATATCAGGTTAATTTTACCTTCAAATATAAATTCGATTTTAGCGGTTCCGCGCAGAAATTGTTTTTGGATTTAAATTCTACGCAGCCCGTCCCCTACGCTTCTTTTATAAAACATGATACGGTGGAAATTCTTTCTTTTTCGCCGGAATTATTTTTTAGAAAAAAAGGCGCGCGAATGTTGGTCAAACCAATGAAGGGAACGGTGATGAGAGGGGTTAATCTCGAAGACGATACGGCAAAACGGATAGAACTTTTAAACAGCCGTAAAAACCGGGCCGAAAATATAATGATTGTGGATTTACTCCGCAATGATTTGGGGAAAATATCAAAAACAGGCACGGTAAAACCGTTTAATGTATTCGAAATTGAGAAACACTCTACGCTTTTTCAAATGACGTCATCGATAAAAGCTACACTTGAAAACAAAACGGAGCTGAGTGGAATTTTGAAAAATTTATTCCCTTCCGGTTCGATTACAGGCGCGCCCAAAATAAAGACCATGCAGATTATAGAAGAGCTTGAAAAAGAGCCCCGCGGAATTTATACCGGTTCCGCGGGTTTTATTTCTCCAGACAAAGAGAGCGTTTTTAATGTTGCCATAAGAACTATTTATATAGACAAAAAAAAGAAAAAAGGAGAAATGGGTATTGGCAGCGGCATAGTTTATGATTCCGAAGCAATGTCCGAATACGCCGAATGCCGGCTTAAAGCGAATTTTCTCACGCGTGGAAAAGAGGATTTTTGTCTTATCGAGACGATATTATGGAAAAACGGTTTTTTTCTTTTGCCCTTGCATTTGGAGCGGATTGAATCTTCTGCTCAATATTTTTCTTTTAAATTCGATAAAAATAAAATTATCGCGTGTTTAAAAAAAGAAAGCCGATGTTTGAAAGCAGGAAAGGTTTATAAAATACGTCTGTTGCTTGATAAAAAAGGAGAATTGAAAGTCGAAAGGTCCGTTTTGGATTGCCGGCAAAATAAAATAGCTAAAGCGGCCATCTCTGATAAAAAAACAGATTCCGCTGATGTTTTCCTTTATCATAAAACTACCCGTAGAAAATTTTATGATGAAGAATATTTGGATGCCAAAAGGCGCGGGTTTGATGAAGTAATTTTTACCAACGAAAAAGGAGAGGTTACCGAAGGGGCAATTTCCAACGTTGTTATCAAGAAAAAAGGAATTTTTTACACCCCGCCGATTTCCTGTGGGTTGCTGGACGGTGTATTCCGCCGGTTTCTTTTGGGAAGGAGAATTGGCGTAAAAGAGAAAATTTTATACAAGCGGGACTTGCTGGATGCCGATGTTTTATATCTTGCTAATTCGGTAAGAGGCATGCGAAGCGCTTTTCTGCCGCAACCTAAACTGCTTCTAAAAAAAGTTGGCCTATAGAAAAACTGTCTTTTCTATAGGGAGATTCCTTTTTTGTTAAAGAAAACGTTTTAAGACCGCGGACAATTTCGGTCAATGGATGAATAGAATATGTAGGGGAGGATCTGTGACCCCCCCCGTTTATTAATAATTAAAATTCCATGTAAAAGATTCGGCATGAAAAAGGGCGCTGTCCCCTTTACCGCTACCCTTTACCGCTATCTTTCCTGAAAAAAATTTAAGGGTGGAGTAATGATGATTACTGTATTTGTGATGATTGCTGGTTTTGCCTTATTGATAAAGGGCGCCGATTATCTTGTCAACGGCTCATCGGAGCTTGCGAAGCGTATAGGTGTTTCAGATTTAGTTATTGGATTAACTGTTGTTGCGTTTGGTACGTCAACACCTGAGTTGCTTGTTAATATTTTTGCTAGTGCCCAAGGTAGTACGGAGATTGCAATAGGAAATGTCATAGGAAGTAACTTATTTAATATTTTGTTAATATTGGGTGTTTCTGCGCTAATTTTTCCTTTGGCAGTAACGAAAGGAACTGTTTGGAAAGAAATACCGTTTAGTTTGCTGGCGGTTGCTGTTGTTGGATTTCTTTCAAATGATATTTTATTTGATCGGGCGGAACATTCTGCATTAACCAGAGTTGATGGATTGGTTTTTCTTAGTTTCTTTGCAGTCTTTCTTTATTATATTGCGAGTATTTTAAAGGCAGAGAATGGTAAGCAACAGCAGGCTGGTAAAGAAAGTCTGATTAAATCATCTGTTATGGTGATCGGTGGGCTTATTGCTTTAATATTAGGCGGGAAAATAGTTGTTGATGGAGCGGTCAAGGTTGCTTCTCAATTTGGTGTCAGCCAATCTTTAATTGGATTGACTATTGTTGC
>JBDRBQ010000017.1:0-23230 GCA_043822625.1 Candidatus Omnitrophota bacterium
TTATAGGATAACTGTGCCCATTTTTCAGTAATTACCTCGCTGCCCTGTGACTCTTTCTCTATCTTTACTTTTTTGAAAACCGCTTCCTCTCTTTGCTCCTCCAATTACCTGATGAAACCTCATTTTGCAGAATTCTAAATATTGAACGTATTGCGGCAAGCCGCGTATGTCCCTTTGACGATATCTATTCTTCCCAAAAGAAAAGGATTTTCATCAATATTTTTCTTAAGCTCAACAGAACCGTTCACAAGAGCCGAAAAATTATTACCTTCAAGGCTGACTTTTTCACCATGAATACAAACGTTTATAATATAATCTTTTAAACTATCCGGATTGAAATATGATTTATAAATCTCTTCGAAAGACGCATCCTCCATTCCCGGCGGCAAATAAATCTTAGTTAATTTTATATCTCCGGAAAGCAGGGGATTTCGCGTACTGCCTTTTATTTCTAAACAAATACTGCCCAACGCGTTTAAATAAGACGGATACTCCAGCCGCGCGTCATAACTTTTTATGCTAATGTCAAAGAGGCACGGCTTAAAGTTTTTTAAAATAATTTCTCCCTGCGCCTGCGCCGTTCCATCCAAAAAAAAGTCTTTGGCTAATACCGCCGAGACAAGACTTAAATTTACCTTTTTATTTCTGAATAAAATCGCGGTAATCTCTTCGTGATGGCTTATTTCAAGAGGATAACTTATGCCTTTATAAATTATACGGGGCTTCCCGAATTCCGCTTTGAATTTGCCGAACAAAATACCGGCTGGCTTGTATGACAGCTTTATATAATCGGCCTCGAATCGCAAATCCTTATCAATGCCCTTAAACCCCGCCACATACACATTTTCCAGATTTGTATGAGTAAAAATATTCCCGTTTACCCTCCCCATATACAAATCCGCGCCCCATTGTTCCCGGATATTTTTCCGGATTTTATAGCTTATAACTTTATAAACATATTTTTCGCTTATAAATTCGGCTGTTCTCACCGTACCGAAATAAAGAATCAGCCCTGTCAAAAAAAATATTATAATCTTTGTCCTGTACCGCATAGTCATTTCAATTTACCTTCCGCGAAAATACACAGCTGTATTCACCCGCTTTTACAAATATTCCTGCAATTTAGACCAGGTCTTTTCTCCCACAACCCCGTCCGCTAAAAGACCATTGGCCTTTTGAAATTCCTTAATTGCCTTTCTGGTATTTTTACCGATTTTACCGTCAACAGACCCTTGGTATAAATTCGCGTTTTTAAGAGCCGCCTGGATATTTTTTAGAGTACACGTTGAAGTTTTCGGTTTTTCCGCCGCCGTTTTTGCCGTGTTTTTTACTTCTTTAGATTTTGCCGTCTTATTCTGCAAATCATATATTTGTTCATTTTTCACCTCAAGCTGTCTCTCTAACTCATCTACATGCATTTGTAATTGTTTAATCTGCATTTCTTTGCTGCCGCCTCCCGTAGTCGCGCATCCCGTCAGATTCAGTACAATTATAATAACCGGTACAATTCCAATTACCGCTTTTATGCCCTTTTCCCCCATTTCTCCATTCCTCCTTTTGCTCAAATCTTCTATTCCGTTAGAAAAAATTTGTTTAATCTTTCAGCGCTCTTTCCATTTTTACTCTCAGCGCCTCAATCCCTTCAGCTTTATCATAATAATCCACGGCACCCCTGATAATCTCTTTTTGTTCACTCACAGGCCGCACACTGCACACAATTATCTTTGCCGCGAAACCGAAAGCTTCCAGAAGATAATGTATCAAACTCCCGTCCATCTCCGGCATATTAATATCCAGTAAAACAAGATCCATTTTTTCTCTCAGCAATATTTCATAAGCATCGGCCGCGGTTGCCGCTTCTGTTGCCGCGTGTCCTTCGGCGGCAATTAAGTTTAAAAAAATTTTTCTTATTTTATACTCATCATCAATCACAAGAATCTTCTTCATAATAACTAAACTATATCACAAGCCGCATTAAAAGAAGATTAAAACAAAATTAGAATTTTCTAATGAGTGGTCAGACAAGCGGCAGAGTAACGGTAAAAATTGAACCTTGCCCCTGTTCGCTTTTAACAGAAATTTCGCCGTTATGAATTTTGGCAATAACAAGCGCTATGTTCAACCCAAGACCCGTTCCAGGCTCAACATCTAAATATGATTTTTCGACATGAAAAAATTTATCGAATATTTTAGGCATATCTTCCTTCGAAATACCGGTACCCGTGTCTTTTACGGAAACGTAACTTTTTTTATTGCCACGGCTCACAGATATATCTATTTTCCCGCCGGGCATGGTAAATTTTACGGCGTTATGAATCAAATTGAAAAAGAGCCGTCTCAAATGCGTCCTGTCCCCCTTGACTATCATCATATCCTCTGACATATCCAGATTTACGGAAATATTTTTCGAAGAAGCCAATAGACGGCTCTGTTCATAAATTTCCCCGATAAGTTCATCCATGGCAAATTCCTCGAATTTAAACCCCTCCGGACGGTATTCAAGCTTACTTAAAACCAGCAAATCTTCGACCAGTTTAAACATGCGGCTTACTTCGTCCAAATTCGCGTGAATAACACGTTTGTATTCCTCCGGCGAGCGTTCTTTTCTTAACGCCAACTCCGATTCTCCTCTGATTATGGCAAGCGGCGTTTTCAGCTCATGGGAAACATGCGAACTAAAGTCGGATATATGCTTAAAGGAATTTTCCAGCCGATCTATCATTTTATTAAAAGCGTTTACCAGAGATTCCATTTCTTCGTCAAAGTGACCAGGTTCCACGCGTCGGCTTAAATCTTCGTGACTGATGTTTTGGGCGGTAGCCGCTATTTTTTTTACCGGATTTAAAATTCTGGCCGCGAAAAAACGCCCCACAAAAATAGAGAAAATCAACATTACAGGTATAGTTACCGCGATAAAAACCAGCCGCGTCCGCAGTAACTCGATAACCGGTTTTAAAGACGCGGCAATACGGATTGCGTAGTTTTTGCCGTCGTACATAAAAGGCAGGTTTATCATCCTTAAATTGCGGCTATCAAACCGTAAGTTAATAAAATTTTCCCGGCAATATTTCTGGTCTATCTTTTTTAAAAATAAAGGCGGGGTTTCTTTACGCGAATCGCCCATGGTTGCCATTAATCTGCCTTCCGGGCTCAAAAAATCAACATAATCATTTTCTATGTCCAGCTTATCCGCTTTCTTCAGCCACTGCTCTTCGGCTTCCGTTATCTTAGACTGCTCGGGATATTCGCCTGTTTTATTAATTACTCTGTTAACCGCGAATAAAAAGGCGGGCTCGTTATAACCAAGGGAATCCAAATAAGACGTTATCGTCTCGCTTACCGCCTTCGCCTTCAGGCGAAGTTCTTCATCAAGGTCATCATAAAGAACCCATTTTAAATTAAAATAAAGAACGGCGCTGTAGATTACTAAAATAACGCCCAAAACAATGGTATATAAAATGCTGATTTTAAACCTGACGGAACGGAATTTCATAATTAGTCTTTAAGGATATACCCAACACCCCGGACAGTGTGTATAATCTGTGTTTCAAAACCTTTGTCCACCTTGTTACGCAAATAATTCATGTAAACGTCGATAACGTTGGTAAAACTGTCAAAGTCTTCGTTCCACACATGCTCGGAAATCATAGTCCTGGTTACAACTTGATTAACATGAAACATAAGATATTCAAGCAAAGCGAATTCTTTATTGCTAAGCGCGATTTCCTTACCCGCCCGACTTACCTTACGCGCGGCCCGATCCAATTCCAAATCCGCCAATTTGATAACAGCGGGCTTTTCTGTTTTTGGCCTGCGCAAAAGCGCCCTCACCCGCGCCAATAATTCCTCAAAAGCAAACGGCTTGGTAAGATAATCATCAGCTCCTGAATCAAGCCCTTTCACCTTATCATCAACGCTGTCCTTGGCGGTAAGCATTAAAATAGCGGCACCGGTCTTTTGAAGCCGTAACTCTTTACAGATAGAAATACCATCCATACGCGGAAGCATAAGGTCGAGAATTATCAAATCATACTGATTGACACCGGCAGAATAAAGTGCGCTCTCACCGTCAGAAACCGCGTCAACGGCGTAACACTCCTCCTCCAGCCCGCGCTTTACAAAGACGGCAATTTTCTTCTCGTCTTCAACCAATAAAATCCGCATTTTCTATCAACCCCCTATCTCTGGATTATAATACCTTAGGGGAGTAATAGTAAAGACTTGTTTATTCATCAATCGATAGCAATAATCCTGTGGGAGTTGCCCCTGTGCCTGCCCATTAAAATATGTTAGAATATCAGAAATCGTATAAGGGCTGACTTTATTCTTTGCTCTATATTCCAGATTCAAGGGCTAACCCCAAATTTTGATTATTTTTATTTGTCTATTTTTTCGTTTTTTTATCAAGCCGCTTCTCTTTTAACGTTTTCGTTGCCTTCTTTTTCACATTTTTTTTAGCATTATGACTTTTGCTCATAGTTCCCCTCTCTTTTTTACCGGTTATAGTATAGACTGAAGTTCTCACTCCAAATCTTGTATTTTTTTGCCCTGATCGTTTTTATTTTATTATACGCACTACCTTATTTTCGTTATTACAAAAATATATCTGCTCTGTTTTCATATACCAGAAATCCCTGTATATGTCAATATTCCCCGGATTGCCGGTAAATCCACCCTGTATTAATAGTCTGAACTTCACACTTCTACTACTCCCCCTGAATCCTCTTGTCCTCTAATTCTTCCCAACGCTGATAAGCCTCTAAAAGCGCTCTTTCTACATCTTTTGATTTAGCTGTAAGTTGGGTGATTTCTTTCGGGTCTTTTTTGTAAAAATTGACGTCTGTTAAAATATTATAAAGTTCTTTCTGTTGGGCATCGAGTGTTTCTATTTTTCCGGGAAGTTCTGCCAACTCATATTTTTCTTTGAAAGAAAGTTTCTTAGGTTTGTTTTCTCTGTCTTGTTTTGCAATTCCTTTTTTTATTTTTGCTTGAATTGCTGTCTGTTCAGTTTTTAATTTATGCTGTTTTTCCCAATCATCATATCCGCCGGGATAATCATTTACCATACCCTGCCCCTCAAAGACAATTGTCGAAGTAACAACATTATTAAGAAAAACTCTGTCGTGGCTGACTAAAAGTAGTGTGCCTGAATATTCCACCAACAACTCTTCGAGAAGCTCTAAAGTCTCAATATCCAAATCATTGGTGGGCTCATCCATTACCAGTAAATTGGAAGGCTTGGTAAAAAGCCGTGCAAGAAAAAGACGGTTGCGTTCCCCACCGGATAAAACCTTCGCCTGCATACGTGCTCTATCCGGAGAAAAAAGAAAATCCTGGAGGTATCCCATGATATGCTTAGGCTTGCCGTTAATCATAACGGTAGTGCCCGAATCACATACATTCTCCATAACCGTTTTATTTTCATCTAACTGTTCGCGCAATTGGTCATAATAACAAATATCAAGATTTGTACCAAGACGCACCGTTCCTTTGCACGGCGGAAGCAATCCTAACAAAATACGCACCAGTGTTGTTTTGCCACTGCCGTTGGGGCCAATAATCCCTATTTTATCACCCCTCATAATCCGCGTTGAATAATTTCGAATCAGATAATTTTCATCCCAATTAAAACTAATTTGGTGGGCTTTGGTAACTAATCTGCCCGATGGCTCACTTTCCTGCGCGTTTACGCGAACCTGCCCCATCATCTGGCGCTGTGCCTTTTTTTCTTCCCTCATCAGCTCCAGAGCGTTAACTCTGCCCTTACTGCGGGTTCTTCGCGCCTTAATTCCCTGTCGAATCCAGATTTCTTCCCGGGCTAATTTCTTATCAAATTCCGCCCGCTCAACCGTTTCGATATCCTGTGCCATTTGCTTTCGTTGTAAAAATGTTTCATAATCACAATCCCAGCTAAAAAGCTTCCCCCTGTCAATCTCCATAATTCTCGTTGCTAAACGAGTCATAAACATTCTGTCATGCGTAACAAATAACAGCGTACCTGAATAAGTTTTTAAAAAATCTTCCAGGCACTTAATGGCATCAACATCTAAATGATTTGTCGGCTCATCCAACAACAAAACATCAGGATTAAGCACAATGGCTTTAGCTAAAAGAGCCCTTCTTTTCTGCCCGCCCGATAAATTTTCAAATTCCACTTCCGCTTCAAGCTTCATCTGAGATATGACAGTTTCAACCCGATTATTAATATTCCAGGCATTGGCAATATCCATTTTAGCTTGCAGGGTTTCAAACTCACGCATTAACTTCGGGGTTTGTTCTGATTGAAGACGGTGGCATATATGATGATAATCACTCAAAAGCTTAACTCCTTTACCAAGTCCGGACAAAACAATATCGAAAACCGTTCCCTTAATATCAACGGGCACTTCCTGAGGCAAATACGCTGTTTGGAGCCCTTTTTGACAAACTACTTCCCCCTCATTCACCGCTAATTGACCGGATAAAACTTTCATCAAAGTCGTTTTGCCCATGCCATTGCGGCCCAGAAGAGCGACACGCTCTCCGGCTTCTAAATTCATATCTATCCGGTCGAAAAGAAGCGGACCGCCAAAAGAAATTGAAATTTTTTTTAAACTGATTAATGCCATAACTTTTTTAGAACACCTAAATTTATATTAACACCCACTGTACACCTCGGAGGTGTACAGTGGGTGTTATCCTTTCTCCAATCTCCAAATCCCTCCAAAATCAAAGTAATGAAAAATGACAATTAGATACACCCTCAGTAATCAAGCCTAAGTGCTTCGAGCGTGAAATAATAAGCCCATTTTTCGCTGAATTACCGGGAAGTCTCAACCATGCTTTTAGCGAGGAGGCATGCTGTGTCGAAATTGTGGCGGATAATTTGATTTCTATAGGAAAAATACCGCCGGCTGTTTCGACTAAAAGATCAACCTCAAAACCCTCTATACTCCTCCAAAAATAAAGAGAACAGGTATCCGCGAAAGCTGAAAAACGTTTAACAAACTGTGTTACACACGCAGTTTCAAACAAAGCCCCAGCCATAGGCCCCTGCAACAAATGCAAAGCATCCTGCAAACCGACCAAATAAGATACTAATCCTGTATCTATAAAGTAACATTTCGGCGATTTTATTATACGTTTACCGAAATTTTTATAATATGGATACAAAAGATAAATAATAGAACTTGCTTCTAAAAAAGACGCCCATGATTTTATGGTCGGAACGCTAACTCCTATTTCTCTGGAAATAATTGAATAGTTAAGTTCCTGTCCGGTGCGGCTTGCCAAAATTCTCAAAAATCGTTCGAAATCATTTAGATTTGCCGTTTTAATGTTCCCCCTTACATCGCGGTCAATATAGGTTTGAACATAACTCGAAAACCAAAGTTTTTTTGAAATTTTTTTATTGACGAATAATTCCGGATACCCGCCGTCCAAAAGCCATCTCCCCAAAGAAATCGTATCTTTAATTTTAGAACGCGTATCGGATAGGTAATTTATAAAAGAAGCGGCATCGGTCAAATTCAATTTGAGATCTTTATTCATCTCGTTTAAAGAAAAGGGATAAAGCTTTAAAACGGCAACCCGCCCTGCTAATGATTCGCTGACATTTCGCATTAACGCGAATTGCTGAGAGCCCGTTAATATCCACTGCCCGGCCTTTCTGTCTTTATCAATCATAGCCTTAATATAGGATAATAATTGCGGGGCGTTTTGAATTTCATCTATAATTAAAGGTGGGGGGTACCGTTCAAAAAAACCTCTCGGATCTTCTATGGCAAAAGCACGTATATCAAGTTCATCCAGGGAAACATAGTTATGCTTCCCGCCAAAAACTTTTTTAACCAAAGTTGTTTTACCGGACTGTCTTGGACCGGTAACAAACGCGGCCGGAAAAGTTTTCACGGCATCCTTTAAGGTTTTCTCCAAAAGACGTTTTATATACATATCTACTATTTTAAAGTATAACTTTAAAATGTCAAGGATTTTATTTGGGTTTGCGTCAAGGCAAAGAACACGCGGGAATAAACGTTGACGACAGGCAGGAAGCGAAAAAAGGCCGGAGTAATAAATAACTCTGACTAAACAGTGACTAGTGAATGGTTGATGGTAGATAGAAAAAAACATTAGGGGGCATAAAATACCCACGGAACCGTTACTTTATAATTTATAAAATTATTTTAATAAAAATGGGTCTGTCCTGTTTTATTTGTCAACAAGCACCAGCTTTTTGGTCAGGTGCCGTGCGCTGTTAGACAATTATTTTTTGCAATATTTTGATATAAAGTAACGATTAGAAACTTGCGCAAAATCAAAAGAGACTTTTTTTGCTTCATATAAAGCGCAATTAATCAAATCTGCTACATTCAAATCAAACAGTGCTATATTATGCCCTTTGCCTAATGAACTTCGATATGCAATTCCATAGACGCAGGGACCTCTGCCTTGCCCTTTTATCCCTCCATCCAGGGACAAAAGCCGTTACCACTAAAGCAGTAACGGGAATTACCCTATTCAACAAACAAGAATCACATCTATTGGCTGTTAAATTTCAGCAATTGAATGCTTTTTAAAATGTTTTTCTGATCCACTAATTGATCTGTTACAAATTTATGCAAAACACTTGATATAAAGGTTTGATATAGAATCCCTTCTTTTTCCGCGCGTAATTTTAATAGATCTAAATCTTGCCCGTTTACTCTTAAGCTGATATTCTTTTTTTCATTTACTTTCTTGATAATGTTTTCGATTTCTTCCCGTTCCTTAGAAGAAGCCGGTTTGTATTTTAAAATATCTTTTTCTATTGCGCTTTCGAACTTGCTTAATTTCATCTTTTTCATCTTTTATCACCTCGATATTTTTTATACAGCTTTCTGGTTGGATAGGCTGTTTTTAACACGATGTTATAATCTTTGTCTACAACAAACGGTACGGCATAAATATAGTGATTTATTTCAACAATAAAAATTTTTTGGCTCTGATTTGTCGGATGTTCTAAAATATCCAAATATTTCTTGGCCAATATCAACTCTGATATTTCTTCATGGGAAGCTTACAATCCCTCCCCTACAATATTTTTATATTCATCGGGCAATCCCCAAGCCCGTGGTGAAGAACCTACACCGTTGTCTTATACGCGGTATGGGGGCAGATTTGACAGTAGGCGCACCATTCGCAGGCGTTGTATTTCGGTTCGGCACTAAAGCGCTGTTGTCTTATGCCGATAGAAACTTCTTTTATTTTTTCTACCGCTTTTTCCAAATCATTTTCCTTCTTAACCGCTTCTCCCCTAACACCGGATTCAAGAAAATATAAACTCACCGCTGCCGGAAGTTTGTCGTACATAAATTTGCAGGCTAGCGCGTATATGTCCATCTGCATACTTTGTTGCGTCCGCTTATCCGCGTCTTTCTTATCTTTAACCAGAGAAGTTTTATAATCTATAATGTAAATTTTATCATTGATAATATCTATCCTGTCGAACCTTCCCGTTATTTTTTCAAATCCGATATTAATTCTAAATTCTTTTTCCAGATGCGAGGGCAGGATATTTTGCTCTTCTTCTCT
Source organism: Candidatus Omnitrophota bacterium (assembly GCA_043822625.1). Taxonomy (GTDB): domain Bacteria; phylum Omnitrophota; class Gorgyraeia; order DAOVKU01; family DAOVKU01; genus JBDRBQ01. Next base: position 9,553 of record JBDRBQ010000017.1, read on the forward strand.
TTTGAAAAAATCCTCCAGCGTCTTCAAGCCGGCAATGAATCTTTTCCCTTCGTGGGCTTTATCTAAATATCCTTCGCTTCGCCAAATCTGACGGTAATAATCCAATATGCCGTCTAGTGTAATCTCTTTAGCGGAGATTTTATTTCTGTAATAAAAATTAACGCAGTCGTGAATAACTTTGCCGTAAACCACAGCGTGATGTTCTTTTACCGGCACGCGCAGAACATGAACGTATTTGTATTTCAAAGGACAGCTGAAATAATCGTCTATCTTACGCCAGCTTAAGGAAAGCGTCTGATTATCCGGCATTTCACCGGCAACTGCAAACACGCCGCTATCCGGCACCGGCGCCGAACGTTCTATGACTTCAAGCGGGGAAGCTTTTAAGGCCATTGTTTCTTCCTGCGACATGCCGAGGGCTTCAGTTATAAACTGGCTGATTTTTCTGAGCCTCTTACCGCCATAATCCTGCGCCGAGGTAAGATAAAGTTCTTCTCTGGCACGCGTCATACCGACATAAAAAAGCCTTCTTTCTTCCTGTATGTGAAAATCCCCTTCGGGCAAAATGTCTTTTATCAATTCCGCCGGAAGCTCTATCCTGTCTTTCCTGCTGCGGCTGGGAAATTTTTGCGCGACAAGGCTTACCAAAAAAACTACCTTGAACTCTAGCCCCTTTGCTTTATGAATAGTTAAAACGTTCACCGCCGGAATATCTAAATCCGCCTCAACCACTGCCGGATCGTCTCCGGCATTAATTAACATATCGAGGTGTTTAACAAAAGCCGGCACTCGGTCTTTATCCGCCAGCCGTTCGAAATTTCTTACGCGGTCGAAAAATTTCGCCAGATTCTGAATTTTGGCATCGCCCGACAAACTCTGTTTCTCGATAAGTCTTTTTAAATAAGTGGTATCACTCAAAAATTTATACAGCACTCTTCCCGAACTTTCGTCGCGGGAAAATTCAAGGCACTCTTCTATATCTTTCACGATTTTTTCTATTACAGCGCGCGCCTGGGGAGAAACAGCGCCTATCTCCGGATGTTTATCCATATCTTTGAATATCTCGAAAAGGCTTACATTTTTGCGCGAAGAAACAGCCATAATTCTGCTTAAATTAAACATATCAAGCCCATAAACTTCGGATCCAGCCAGATTATACAGGCTCAGATTATCACCGGCGTCGGCAATTATTTTTAAAAACGAAATCGCCAGTCTTATCTCCGGCCTCGAATATAAACCCCTGTTGCCGCTAAACCGCCATGGAATACTTTTCATGTTCAGCGCCCGCAAAAAAGGATCGGCGTCATTATTGGAACGCACCAAAATGGCAAAATCTTTATATTCATATTGGCCGCTTCTTACTTTCTCTTCTATAATGGAAGCTATTTTATCGGACTCAGTAGAAACAGTATCACAATGAATATGCGTGGGTTGGAGCGCATCTTTGTTATCCGCTCCGATGAGGCGTTTATCTATATTCTTTTTTATCTCAAGCCTTTCGGGATTATTATGCGTTATAAGCCGGTAAGCTGAGTCAAGTATCTTCTGCGTGGAACGGTAATTTTTGGTAATGGAGATAAGCCTTGCCTCAGGGTAGCTTTCGGTAAAGTTCAATATATTGGAAACCGCCGCGCCTCTGAATTTATAAATAGACTGGTCGTCGTCGGCGGCAACGGTTATGTTTTTATATTTCGAGGATAAAAGTTTTACCAGCTGAAACTGCGCGTAGTTGGTGTCCTGAAATTCATCTACCAGTATATATTTAAAGCGGTCCTGATATTTGCTAAGCAGTAACGGGTGCGCCCGCAAAAGCTCAAGCGCTTTGGAAACCTGGTCACCGAAATCTATCTTATTATTTTTATATTTCAGGTCCTGATAAATTTTAAAGCTATTCGCTACCTCTCTTTGCTGGATAAATAATTCCTGAAGAGCTTCGTCTTCTTGATTTTCCGCGACGCTTTTTTTTAATCTCTCGACGTAAGTAAGATATTCTTCAGGGCTGATGTCTTCGTCGCGCGCTCTTGAAAAAACTGTTACCAGAGCGTCCACAGATTGCGCGGGATTACTCAGAGGACGGTAATAATCCAGCGGAAAATCAAATAAGTGTTCAGTTATGAAAATTATCTGTTCGGGTTTGGTCAAAACTTCGAATTCAGGGTTGAGCCCGACTTCAAGGGCGTGTTCTCTTAAAATTTTATCACCGAAGGCGTGAAAGGTGCTTATCTGCATTTGAGTGCACCCGTAAGGCACAAGCATATCCACACGCTCTTCCATCTCAGCGGCGGCTTTATCGGTAAAGGTCAGCGCCAGTATTTCGTTAGGAGCCGCAAGGCCTGAAGCAATAAGATAGGCTACGCGTTTTGTGATAACGGTCGTTTTACCGGTTCCGGCACCCGCTACAATCAAAAGCGGTCCCCCTCCCGCGGTTACAGCTTCTTTTTGCTGGTCGTTGAGGCCTTCTGAAATAAGAGATATCTTTTCGTTATTATCCATAATGTTAATCATAATACCGTAGGAACAAGGACTGCCTTGTCCAAAATTTAAAAAGTACGGGTAATACCTAATAGTCCGAAATTGGCATTGACACCTTTGTTCGGATGTTTAATAGCGGCGTTAGACACATGCCGGTAACGGTATTCCATCGTTAGCGCCGTGTTTTTAGTGAAAAAGTAACGCAATCCGCCGCCAATGTATTCGTTAAAATTAAATTGCGTTCCCTGTTCAACCGTATGAAGTGTCATATAATTCAATCCCACACCGCCTACAAAGTAAGGCTGAAATTTATACGTTTCCGGCAATACGCCGATTTTGATTAAAAAATTATTTCCGAATTCAACATTTTGGTCAGGCTGCGCTATATCGCTAATAAAAGGTTCAAGGGTAAATTGCATCAAGCCGGGTGTATTCAAATGACAGCGTGTAAAAAACGACTTGACGTCGAAATCGAAATCTATAAACAAAGGTACCAACCGATATTTTCTGTCCTCGCGTACCTTCCCAAAACCCATTCCCGAAAAACATTCGATACCGCGTAAAATAGACGTCTTCTCATCTATCACCTCGCCATCCCCCAAACGGGAACTATCCACCGGGACATTCTCCGCGCCGGCATTTCTTAAAAACCATGACATAAATATCAAACACATCACTGCCACTAAAATAATCTTTTTCATTCATCCCCCATAGTTTTTCTAAGATTATACTCTACTTATAAAGCGCATTCAAGAAAATCATGGTCTCTTATCTCTCAATATATCGCTTTATACAAAAAAACACTTGCAACACCCGCAAGCCTCTAGCAAAATAATTCTAACGAAAAGCTAAATACTACATTGAAAGAGCATTAAATACACAGTATACTATCTTTATTACTTTATATATCGATATTATACTTTATTTCAAGTCATAGGGGGAAATGAAATGAAAAAATTATTTACTGCTTTTGTTGTATTGCGCTTTCTTATCTTATCTCTTCTTGCGAATATCTTATTTTTTTCAGGCATTTCCTTTGCCGGAGAAATACAACTCGTTGGGTATGAGAACAGTACCACGCCAACAAATGTGATTAAACTTATCGAAGAACCCATAATTTGGGATCATTGCCCCTCCTGGAATTTACCGGAAGGGTGGCTTATGATTCCGGAAAATGTTACTCCTCAAGAATATAATTTAACTTTATATAAACAATCAGATATTACAACACCTTTAGATTCTATTTACATTTCAACATCTTTACGCGCTAATCCTTCCTCTGATGGACCCCAAGAGTCTTATTTTAACTTTAATAATTGGGATGAACTAAAATCGTTCGGGGACTGGCAAATAAATGTAAGTTATCGCTGGTATAATTTCGGGGTTTCTTCACAAGAAATTCCTTGCGGCTGGACCAATTGGGAAGAGTTATCTCCTATTCAGTTTGAATATCTTTCTCACTGTCCCGAACCGGCTACCTTATTATTGTTCGTATCCGGCTCAGTCGGACTTTTTTCGTTGGGAAGAAAAAGAAAAAAAATGGCTTGAAATTCTTTGCGCCACGCCCTATGCTCCGTGTCCTATAGCCTGCTCAAGCATTTCTCTGGCGTGTTGTATCGAAATTTTATTTTCTTTTTCACCGCTCATCATTTTAGCAAGTTCTCTAACTTTTGTTTCTCCTTCAAGAAATTCAATGTTTGTGATAGTGCGGTTATTCGTAACCGTCTTTACCACTTTATAGTGAGCGTCGGCAAAGCTGGCTATTTGCGGCAAATGCGTAATAAGAATAACCTGCCGTCCGAAAGAAAGTTCTTTTAATTTTCGACCGGTTATAGTACCGAGCCTCCCGCCGATTTGCGCGTCTATTTCGTCGAATATAAGCACCGGAACAGGGTCAACTTCCACAAGCGCTTTTTTGAGCGCCAGCATCACGCGCGCCGCTTCGCCTGAGGAAACAATATCAGCCAACGGCTTCATCTCTTCTCCGACGTTGGGACTTATGTAAAATTCAACCGAATCACAGCCCTCACTGTTTAACTCAATCTTTTTTACGTGGCACTCGAATTTTACATTTTTTATGCCGAGTTCGGTAAGTTCCTTCTCTATGGTTTTTTTTAGGCTCACGGCGGTTTTCCCCCGGCGACGCGATATTTCGTCGGCGGAAATTTCAAGCTGTTTTTTAATCGCTTCTATTTCTTTATTAAGGACTTCGCTGTTTTGTTCAAAATCGGACATAAGCTCGTATCTTTCTTTCGCGTCTTCATAGAATTTACGCGCGGTTTCCAACGCGGGTCCGTATTTTCGTTTTATCTCAAAATAAATATCACAGCGCCGGTTAATGTCTGCGGCTGTTTCAGAATCGAAAGAAAGATTGTCGCGGTAATCCGAAAGCCCGTTAATAAGCTCGGCGGAGGCAACCTGTAATTTTTCTAACTGCTCGGCAAATCCGGCCGTGCTTTCATCGATACCGTTGAGGGTTTTCATAGAAGAAAAAGCGCCTCTTATAATTTCATCAATGCCGGCCTCTTCATTTTCCATCGTATTCATAAGCGCGTTTACGCATTCGTATATTTTTTCACTGTTATCAAGCCTTTTCTGCTCGCACATAAGTTCTTCATACTTCGCCTTATCCAGCGGCACACTCTCAAGTTCTTTTATCTGAGCCGTAAGCGTATCGAATTCCCGTTCCCGCGACGAAGCTATTTCTTCGAGCTCTTTTTGTTTTTTTAAAAGACCGGTATATTTCTGATATTCTTTTTTATACGCGTCTTTCAATTCTTCAATATCGCTCAGGCGGTCGAGCATTCCGATATGAAAATCAGGAGAGAAAAGAAGCTGATGATCGTGCGGACCGTGAAAATCCACAAGGTGGTCACCTAAGCTTTTCAGTTCCGCCATGGTTACGGTAAAGCCGTTTATCTTCGCCTTACTGCGGCCGTCGGGAAAATAACCGCGGCTGATTATCATTTCCTTTTCGCCGCTAAAATATTCAGCAAAGGCTTCGTGCCCAGACAATAATTTTTTCGGAATTTCAAAAATGACTTCTACCACACAAGGCAATTCGGGGTTGCGCACTAAAGAAGTATTCACGCGTTCCCCAAGGGCAAAACGAAGAGCGTCCAGTAAAATGGATTTTCCCGCTCCGGTTTCACCGGTAAGAATATTCAGGTGTTTTTTAAACTCAATAGTGAGCTTATCGATCAAGCCTGCATTTTGTATAGTTAGCTGTGATATCATAATGATGATTATAGCAAAGCTGTTTTTATCTTACAATATCAAAATAAAAGGTTCTTGAAAAGGTTCTTTCTTGTTGAATGTGGTAAAAGAATCTGATTTCACAGATTAAAATAAAAAACCGCAAGGACTTATATCTAATCCTCGCGGTTTTTTATTTTTACGCTATTACTGCACTCATTGTATCATTGCTGCTACAATTAACGGCCTTCGTTCTTGCGCTTCGAAAAACAATCTTTACAGTATATCGGCCGATCATCTCTTGGTTTGAACGGAACTTCGCATTCTTTCTTACACTCTGAGCAGACAGCTTTGTGCATTTCTCGCGGTCCGCCGAATCCACCACCATTCTGATATCCCATGCTTCCTCCTTTTGTTTCTGTTACGATTTAACCTTAAGTTTTAATTATACGACTTTTAAAAAAATATTACAAGTGTTTTTTTCTATTCTGTCTTTTTTCTATTCTGTTTTTCTGTTCTGTATTTTTTTCTATTCACTTTTTCTATTCACCATTCACCATTCACTATTCACCTATTCACCATTCACCATTCACCATTCACTATTCACCTATTCACTATTCACTATTCACTATTCACTATTCACCATTCACCATTCACTATTCACCTATTCACTATTCACTATTCACTATTCACCTATTCACCATTCACTATTCACCTATTCACCATTCACCTATTCACCATTCACCATTCACTATTCACCATTCACCATTCACCATTCACCATTCACTATTCACCATTCACCATTCACCATTCACCATTGAACTATTCGCTTCCAGTTCCAGTAGCTGTTTTTTTAATTCCTCTCCCCTGTTGTATCCACCTAACTTGCCGTCTTTTTTTATCACGCGGTGACAGGGAATTATCACGGTAAAAGGATTTTTCTTCAACGTATTGGCTACGGCTCTCACAGCTTCGGGACGCTTAATCTGCTCGGCTATCTGGCTGTATGACCTTGTCTGGCCGGCCGGAATTTCGAGGACACTTTTATAAACCGATATATCGAATTCGCTAAAGCCTCTATCTTTTAAGATATTCAATAATTGTTTTTGCCAATTTTTCATTTATACCCTGTACCTTTACAAGCATAGAAAAGCCTGCGTTTTTTATCCCGTTAATAGAGCCGAAAGTTTGCAAAAGCAGTCTTTTTTTCTCATCTCCTATCCCTGGAATTCCATCTAAAATAGAAACACGCGCCTGCTTCGAACGCAGTTTATAATGATATGTTATGGCAAAACGATGCGCTTCATCTCTTACTCGCTGGATTAAAAAAAGCACTCTATGAAATTTAAATAATTCTATAGGTTCCTTTTTATCATCAATATAAAGTTCTTCGTTTTCCTTAGCTATGGCGGCAATTTTCATACCTACCAGCCCCATCTTTTTTAATTCATCTGCCGCGGCAGAAAAATGCCCCCTGCCTCCGTCTATCAGTAAAAGGTCGGGCTTTTTTTGTTTTTCTTCCAAAAGCCGCCCAAACCGTCTTTTAATAACCTCCCTCATCATAGCATAATCGTCTATGCCTTTTACGAATTTTATTTTAAATCTGCGGTAACCCGCTTTATATGCCTTGCCGCCTAAAAAAACCACCAGTGACCCCACCGCTTCTTTGCCGGCATAATTTGAAATGTCGAAGGCTTCTATCCTCTGCGGCACATCCCGTAGATTAAGCAGGTCTTTTAATGCTTCCAGCGCTTCACGCGTCTCCGCCTGCGGGGTAGTAAGTGAAGTCAGGGCGCTTATCTGTTCTCTTATAACCAGGGCCTTTTCGAATTCCTGATTTGCCGAATATTCGGACATTCTTTTATTTAAACAGCTCAAGAGGCTTTTTTTATCTCCCCCCAAAAATGAAATTAAATCCTCCACCGTTCGGCGGTAAGTATCTTTATCTATCTTGCCGATGCACGGCGCCAAACATTGCTTTAAATGATAATTAAGACAGGCGGTTTTCGGCATGACTTTACAGGTGCAGAGGGGAAATATTTTTCTAATTAAAACCAACGCTTTTTTTAAAAGCTTCGTGTTAGTAAACGGCCCGAAATAAAGGGCGTTGTCGTCTTTCTTTTTTCTGGTTATAAAAAGCCGTGGATATTCTTCGCCGGTCGTCAGCTTCAAAAGAGGATAGGCCTTATCGTCGCGGAACATCACGTTGAATTTCGGTTTGTATTTTTTTATAAGATTAGCTTCGTATAACAAGGCCTCTTCTTCGGAAGCTGTGAGCGTATAATCTATGGCGGCGGTTAAAGAAATCAGGGATTCTTCTTTAAAAGAAACCCGCGGCTTCGCGAAATGGGAATTTATTCTTTTTCTTAACTGCGATGCCTTGCCGATATAAATTACATTGCCACCAGCGTCTTTAAAAAAATAAACGCCGGGAGAATTTGGAATAGTTTTTATTTTCTCTTTAATATCCATTTAATCAAGGCCCTCATTTGCTCTAACTTCAGCGCGTAAACACAACCCGCGAACACCGCCATCGAAGCGATTATCGCAATCAGCATCCTGAATATCTCTCTTATAAGCGGGTGCTCGATAAACGGCAAGGCCGCTTTCTGAAAAATAAAATAACAAAACACCCCCATAACCAAAGCCGCCGCGCAAATCTTGGCGCTGTCTATTGCTATTCTTCTTCTGTCGAGGCGCCCGAGCCTTTTATCAAGAGCATAAAAAAGAATGGAGAAATTCACTATGCCGGAAATAGAAGTAGCCAGAGCCAAGCCACCTACTTTTAATTTCCACATCAAAATAAGATTCAAAATCACGTTGACTATAAGAGAAATACAAGCTGCTTTCACCGGTGTTCTGGTGTCCTGCATGGCATAAAATCCATTGCTTAATATTTTGGTACCGGCATAGGCAAACAATCCGAAACTGTAAAAAAATAAAGCTGAAGCGGTAATGCCGGTTGAATATCCTCCAAAAACTCCTCTCTCAAAAAGCAGGACGGTTACGGGCTTGACCAGAACAAAAAGCCCTGCCATGACCGGCACCATCAGAAAAAAAACTCCTCTTAACGAAAAGGAAATTACGTCTTTAAGTTCGTCGTGCTGTTTATGTATCGCCTGAACCGACATGGAAGGCAGGATAGCCGAAGACAAAGCAACCACGAAAATTCCCATGGGCAGTTGAATAATTCTGTTGGAATAATGTAACGCGGCCACAGCACCCTCTCCGACGATAAAAGCGAAAGAGGCTAAAATAGAATCCACTAAAATATTCAATTGATAAACCGCGGCACCCAACACTCTGGGCAGAAGAAGTCTCATTACTTTTTGAACGCCTTTTTTAGCCGTGTGAAAAACAAACCTCAATCTAATCCCCTTTTTCACAAGAGGCGGCAGTTGAATGGCAAGCTGCGCGGCTCCTCCAACCAGCGCGCCGACAGCCAGGCTTAAGGCCGGTTCGGCAAATTTATTTCTTAAAGAAAAAACTGCTCCTATTATGACAATATTAAGCAATGCCGGACCAAAGCTCGAAGGAGCAAAAATTTTATATGAATGAAGAATCCCCATGCACCATGAACCGAGACCTATCAGTAAAATATAAGGGAATAATACGCGGGTCATCGTTACCGTTAAAGTAAATTTGTACAAATCGACTTCTTTTAAAAAACCGGGCGCTATTAATTTTACTATAAACGGCGCGAATAAAATACCCGCCGTCACAATCATTATCAACACCACACAAAAAATACTGAATAACGCCGCGGCTAAATTTTTAAATTCTTCTTCACTGCGAACCGACAAATATTCGGAAAACACCGGCACCAGAGCCGCTGACACCGCTCCCTCCCCTACCAAATAGCGTAGTAAATTCGGTATTTTAAAAGCTATTATAAAAGCCTGCGCCCCAGTTCCGGTGCCGAAAAAGAACGCCATTACCAGATCTCGCGCGTAACCGAACACACGGCTTAAGGCTGTAGCCGCGCTGATAATAAAAGCTGATTTTACAATTTTTATTTTGGACATACTTTACCCTATTAATTAGTTTGACAAGCTTATAAATGTATGCTATAGTTTTTCATTAGTAATTTGCCTCTTATTTCTAATCTTCCCCGCTTACAAAAGGGAACGGAAAAAGAGGTTTTTATCCCGCATAAACGGGATATTCACCCCGATGGGGTTCTATATTAACTAAAAAACGGAGGAATTTTTATGCCTATCAGAAAAAAAGCTATTAAAAGCCTGCGGCAATCCGCGAAAAGAAAAATTGCCAACAAGCGCGTTGCTGTTGACTTAAAAAAACAACTTAAAAAACTTAATACTCTTACAACGGAAAATAAATTAGACGACGCTAAACAATTTCTTCAGAAAACATTGTTTTCAAAATTGGATAAAGCCGCTAAAAAAGGTATTATTGAGAAAAATACCGCTTCCCGTAAAAAATCGCGCCTGACAAAAAAAATAACCGTCTTAGGGAAATCTTCACAGACCGCATAATTTTATTAGAGTCGTTTCAAGTAAATATTGAGGTTTTACCGTTAAGGTTTTAATATTTAAATCGGCCGTCAATAATTCTTTTATAGAATTTTTCAACTGTTCAAAAGTGAAATTACTCAATTGCCTCATAAATTTGTCGGCCACGAACCCTCTCAAGGAAAGCGCCTTTTGTATTCTGTTCCATCCTTCAATACGACCATAGTCTTTGATTAATGCCGCGGCAGTCAACAATCTTGTGAAATGCCATGCTAATATTCCTAAAACCTGATGAGATTGATAATCGGACAGTAACATACCATAAGCCAGTTTTAATGCCTTGCTGACATCTCTATTGCCGACTGCTTCAGCTAAAATAAAACCGTTCTCGTTTAAATTTACCCCTGTAAATTTTTCGACATCCTCTTTCTCTATTCTTTTTTTGTCTCCCGCGAAAATTATTAGAACATCCAATGTTGAATCTAATAATTCAAGATTCCCTCCACCGCTCCGCGCCAAAACTTCCAGCGCCGCTTCATCCATAAAAACCCCTTTTTGCCTTGCCCTCTGCCTGAGCCATGCCGGAATTTTTTCGGGATAAACTTTTTCAAAAACACTTACCTTGTTTTTATATTGGGGAGGGATCTGCCGGCTGAAATCTTTTCTATCGGAATTCAAAATCAAGCTCGCGGCCAAATTTTTTTCGGCAAGAAGTAGTATTTTTTCGAGTTGTTGAGAATTAACTTTATCGGCTCTGTTGAAAAGAATTAATCTCTTGGTAAATAGGGAAAACGACTGAATGCTTTCCATAAGGGAATTAAAATCTTCAGGCTCGGCTCCGTCGTATTTCTCATAATTCAACACTGCCGCTTCATTTCCCAAAGTGTCTTTTTTTATTTCTTCGATTCTCTGCTCTTTTAAAAAGAGGTTTTCCCCGCATAATATATATAACATAAATTAACCCAAACACCGCTCCTTACAGAATAGCGGCTACCACCCTTCTGTCGTTCTATCTACCACATTCTGAGCTAAATCCTCAAGGGCGAATTCGAAAGCTTTCTCTTCACTGTTGGCGCGCACGCGCGTCTGTGTATCAGCCATTGTGCCGGAAATGACGTAAAAGGCTTCGCCGGTAAAATTGCTTTCGGTCCACAATGTTTCATCTTTCGCGGCATCTATGAATTTTAAATTTACCGCCACAACCAGTTTATATTCATCTATGGTCTTATTGTCTGCTTCAGAATAACGCGCCGGCTGACGGATATAATCCACGACCTCTCCCTCTAAAACAGCATCCGCTTCTTCTTTATTATTAACTACCCTTAAATTACCGTCCCAATTATAGCGTTGTTTAATCTCGTCGCTGACCTTTATTTCTATATTTTCCTGTAAAGTTTTATTTTTAAAAGTTTCCACGTAAACCGTTTTAATATGCGGCGATAAAAGACTGCCAAGGCTGTACCCACAGCCGGCTAAAAACGTAATTAAACTTAAAAGCAATAGGCTTTTCCCAACGACCGCTTTTTTCCAAAAACTTTTTCTTGAAAACAAAAAAGACATTTTTTTAAAAAAATTATTTTTCATCATTTTGCTCCCGCTCGTTTAACCTTTCTTGGGCTTTTTTAGCAAAAGAAGTCTGAGGATATTTTGCTATTATTTCTTCATAATAAATAACGGCTGATTTATCTTTTTTTATTCTTTCATAAAATTTAGCTATGTTATATAGATGCTCGGCGTCTTTTTCCCGCAAAGATAGGAGTTTTTTTCCGGCTTTTTCGGATAATTCAACGTCGTCTTTCTCTTCGCTTAACAATTGATTAAACTCGTCTATCGCCTGCTTTGTGACTGTCTGCTCATAGGCCGACTCTCCAGAGGCCAGAAAAGAACAGTCTGCCGATTCATATCGGGCTTGTTCGACCACCGTGCTGTCCGGATAATTTAAAATAACCTTGTCAAAAGACTCTTTCGCCAAAGAATATTTGCCCGCTTTCTTTAAAGCTACACCGACTTTAAATTGAGCCTGCGCGCCGTATTTACTAAAAGGAGCGTTTTCCGCTATGGAAGAAAAAATCTCGATCGCGCTTTCCGAAGAAGGAAATATTTTCATCCCCATGGCCTTGCGTTTTTCCCCGCCTAAAAAAGCTTCCCCTATCTTGAATTCTCTCTCGATAATCTCATCGATATTTTCAAAGGTGGGATATTCTTTCAGGATTCTGTCGTAACTCTGGTAAGCTTTGTAATAATAGTCGTTTGCTTCATAACAAAGCCCCCCGTAATAGAGAGCTGACGGGGCATATTTAGAAGTGGAGTAATTAAATACAAGCTTACTAAATTCATCCGCCGCTTTGGGATATTGTTTTTCTTCATAAAGCCTCATAGCCCAATCAAACTGCTCCTGTGGAGAAGATTTTACGGCATATTTGGGGTTAATCCATTTTCCTATCTCCGGCGTCCATATCCAGTAAGCAAGAGAATTATTTACCGCGAATACACCGCTCAAAACAAGCGCCAAAAATGTCCATATAAAATATTTTTTTTTCATGACTGTACTAATCTCCTTGATTCTGTTATTCTTTATTAAATAATAACAGACCGCACAAACAGTGTCAATAAACTTGTTGTCTTATGATTATTTGATAATATTGCGGCAGGAACCTAATTTTCGCGCGCGGTTTAATGAAGTTCTTCCTCAATAAATTTACTCAAAAAATGCCGGTCGTCTTCAGTCATGGCAATAAATTCGACTCCGGCAAGATAATTCTCGTAAGAAGGATTTCTTTTAATCCAAGATATTTTTGAAATAGCTTTTACCTGCAAAACCTTGGGTTTTTCTATTGTAAAAGTCACTATTACTTTACTAAAACGAGGCATGAACTCATAAGACGCGAAACACATACCGCCAAGACTTACATTCTTGCACATGGAAGGAACATATACGGAAGGAAAACGCTCAAGATTCTTATATTGGAGAGACAGATTTTTGAATAACCGGGGAAATTCCCTGCGCTCTTCTAAATCTTTATACATACCCCTCCTTGTTTTTTTTAAAATTTCTTTTATTATATACTTTAATATAACATGGGCTTAAACCGATGTCAAGACAAGGCCCCATTTCATACTGTCAAGAAACTGTTTCAAAAAGAAAAGATAACCATAGTCTCGATGTAATCGGTATCGTAAGAATGAATTCTCTCCGCGTGCCGCCAACCGAGATAATAATTAACGTGCTTTACAACAGGTACCTGCACCCCTAATCCCACGTCATTACGGCTGCCTTCACCTTTAGTAAGATTATATCTGAATTCTTCGAACATTTTTACGGACGGTTCCAGTTTAAACATCTTAAAGGGAATACTGTAAGTCAATTTTGTCCGCCAGAAATATTCTTCCGCGGCATCTACATAATAAAAATCTTTAGATAAAGACAGTTTATCTATAATGTTTATCGCGCCCACAACACCGACTTTGCTTACTGTCCATTCCTCGCTATCGAATGTATATTGCCCTTCGACAAACGCGCCTAAAGTCAAATCGCGCTT
>JBDRBQ010000018.1:0-13236 GCA_043822625.1 Candidatus Omnitrophota bacterium
AGCCACCTACGAGGTGTCTGAAGCTGCTTATTATGTTTTCTTTTGTAATAGGGCTTAAATCTTTTAAAAAGCTCTTTTAATTTTAAAAAAGTTTCAAGACGTATTATTTTTATCTTTTTTAATCCTAAGGGATGGGGGGTACTATGTCTCTTCCCATTCCCATATTGCATAATAGGGAATCTTGACTAAGGATGTCGAGTTATAGTATAGTGTATTATAATTTGAACCAGTATTAGAATAAGGAAAAAATAGATGAGAAACCAGCATTTAGTTTCAATTATTACCATTGCCTACAATCGTCCGCGGATACTTCAGGAATTTCTTGACGCGGTTTACACTTCTTCCTATAAAGAATTCGAAATTATCGTGATGAATAACAGCCGCAAAGAGTTAAGGAATGAGTATGAAACACTTTTAAAAACATATATGCGGGTTAAACATATTTGGAACGAAAAGAATTTATTGATAGCCGGGGCGTGGAACGCGGGTTTGAAAGAAGCGAAGGGGGATTTAATCCTTTTTTGCGGAGACGATTACATTTTTGATAAGGATATGCTGGATTATTTGATGGAATCGATAGATCAATCGGCTGACGTCGGAATCGCGGGGCCTATGTTGTATTATACCAACGGCGATATGTTGATTCCAACCGCTTCTTTATCTTTGTCTACGGGAATCCCCATGCTTAAAAAGTGTTTGGCGGGAGATAACGCTGTGAGGATAATAGACGGTGTTATAATGATGAAGTGCGAAGTCCTGCGAAAAATCGGCGGATTCGACGAAAAAAACTTTCCTTTTTATATGGAGAGTGCTGATTTTTGCATGAGAGCTTTTAATGCCGGATACAAATCTGTTTTACGTTTCGAAGCCAAAGCAACGCATAAACATCTTCCGCTCAAGGCTTATATTATTCCGAATCCCGAACGTTATGTTAATCCGGCGACTTATTATTATTTAATGACTACTAAAATAAAATATATAAGAAAATATGCTAATATTTTACAAAAGATGATTTTTTTTCCTGTTTTTCTGCCGTTACTTTTTATCTGGCACATGAGCGTTATTATTATAAGAGGCAGAAAAGATGTATGGATTAAGAGTTCTAACTTGGGGAGGGGAGTAATTAATGGGCTTTTTAGCAAATTATAAAATTAATTACACGCAAAAAATAATTTTAATTGCCGTAATGCTGTTTTTATTTATGAGTCCGCAATTCTGGTTTGGAAAAGGCGCTTTCGATGCCTGCGGAGATGACCCGAAACTGCAGTTTTACGCGCCTGAAAATTATCTTTCCAATTTTTCACTATACACATGGAGCAGTTATAACGCTCTTTCGACAAGCAACCTGCCGTATCCGAATTATGTTTTTGTGTTAATGCCGCAAGCGCTTAAAAAAATAGGTTTTTCTCCCGGGCAAATAGAAAAAATATTTTATGGGCTTATATTATCTTTCGGTTTTCTATTTACCACGTTATCTATAAAAGAATTGTTTAAGATTTCCTCGATAGACGATAATCTTAAATTTTGGACGGCGGTAATCGGTGCTTTGCTTTTTGTGCTGTCTCCGCTGATACAATATACGGATTGGATAGCCCGTCTCAGCAGTGTTATATTCGCTATATTTTTATATCCGGCAATGTTTTATTTTCTTATTTCGGCTATTAACCGCCGGAGCGTGCCGAGATTATTTTTCGGAGCGTGTTTATCGAGCATATTTTCCTTTGCGATTTACGTTCCGTTGCCGTGGTTTTTTGCTTTTTTGACGGGGGTGGTATTGTTTTTGGCGGCGTATATATGTATTTACCGCGATAGATTTTTACTGGTTTTTAAATATGTTCTTATTTATGTGATTTTTATAATTTTATTAAACTTGTCATGGATAAATATTTTAGCCGGCGCGTTTTTATTCAGCGGAGATATCCCCATGCTGGCGAACGGTGTAATTGGGATCGATGTTTTGAAAGAAAGCGCGGGGTTTGTTAAGGATATAGCGTTTAATTTTAATATGCTTTATTCATTGCTGTTTTTGCCGTCGAAGAATTTTGTGGGAGTGGGATCGATGTTCAAGAATTTTTTTTATTATAAAGCTCTTTTTGTGTTTTTGCCATTGCCGCTTGTTTTGGCGGGCGGCTTATGGGCGGCTAAAAAAACAGAAAGAAAAATACTGGCAATCCTATTGCTGCCGCTTGTTATGCTTGCTTATTTTATTACCGTGAATATAACCGACATAGGCGTTAAAAGTTTTACGGTTCTTATAATGAAAGTTCCGGGATTTATTATGTTTAGAAATTTTTACGGCAAGTTTCCGATAGTGTTTTCTTTTTTTTACGGTATGACGTTATCCGCTACACTGGCAATTTTGATTTCTAAAATAAAAAAAAGATGGGTTAAAACAACAATAATCACGGTTCTTTTATGTGTCGTTATTGCTTTGGGAAGTCCGCTTTTATCGGGAAGGATAATAGGCGTTTCCCCCTCCGGCGGCATCCATGAAGATTTGTGTCCGGTTATTCCCGAAACGCATTTCAAGGCGATGGATATTATAAAAGCCGATAAAACCGACAGCCGTGTTCTTGTTTTCCCGCTTTCTTTCGCCCAATATATGTGTTTTAAAGGAACAAATAAAGAGGCCTATGTAGCTGTTCCTTATATTAAAGTTCTTACCGGGCATGATGAATTATCAGGTATGTGGAGTTTTACCAATCCCTGCTACAATGTTTTGCCGAGAATCGTTACCACCCTGATCGGAGAATATGAGTTTAAAAATTTCAGCAAAATATTGTGGCTGATGAATACGAAATATTTATATTTATATAAAGATATTGCCTGTGAAAATGCCCAGATGTTTATTTTTAAATACGCGCTCATCGACAAAATGGGGAAGGAATTATTGGCAACTCTACCGGTGCAAAAAATAAAAGATTTAGGTGATATTGGGCTATACGCGCTTTCATATAAAAATTCGCCAGCGGCAATTTCAGCCCTGTCTTCGTTAACTGCTGTCGATAATAAGGAATGGCTTTCTAAACTTGTTTATACGGATTATTTAAATCCAGAGAATAAACCGCTTATAACTTTCGGGGGAATATACTGATGATACTTGGAATTTCAATAAGTCATTGTTCATCTGCCGCGTTAATAAAAGAAGACGGCAGTATAATCGCCACGGTTTCGGAAGAACGCTTTACCCGTATAAAAGACGAATCTGGTTTTCCTGAAAGATCCATTGCTTTTCTGATGAAGGATATCAATCCCAAAGATATAAAATACGCCGCTTTCGGGGCGAAATTATGGGAGAAGCAAATGCCTTTGGTTTCTTTTAAAAAGAGAGTAATGGCAAATATTTTGAGGGACAGATTTGAGAGGAACATTTTTTATACTCTGGTTTGTTTTTTTGAATATCTGGGATTGACGTTCAAAAAAATATATCCCGAAGAGTATTTTAGAAAAATTCTGGGAAAGATGGGATTAGGGCATGTAAAGATAGTTTTTGTGGACCATCATTTAGCTCACGCTGCCGGAGCTTTTTACTCTTCAATGTTGGAAGATCCTTTAATAATTACAGTTGACGGTATCGGAGATGATAAATCGGCTTCAGTGAATATATATGAAAACAACGCGGTTAAAATTCTTCATCAAGCGAGATTTTATGGTTCGCCAGGTGCTTTTTACGGCCTTATAACAGCTTTATGCGGGTTTAAGCCTAATAGGCATGAGGGCAAAATTACCGGTTTAGCGGCTATGGGAAACGCGGATGCTTTGCCCGAAATGAATGAGATGCTGAAGGTTGAAAAAGACGGGGAAGATTTAATTTTTGTTTGTCCATTGTTCGCGAAAATAAAGAGAGCGCTGTTGCTTAATACGCCGCGTTTTATTTTTGAATATGTACGATGGTTTATCAAAAAAGAAACTTACGCGGACTTTATGTCGAAAATGGAACAAATTGTCGCTCGCGGGCTTTTTAAGAATATTATAAAAAAGAAGACTTCTATCAAGGATATAGCCGCTGGCGCTCAGCAGATTTTAGAAAAAAGAATAGCGGAATTTATAGGTTTTTATCTTAAAAAAATTCCCAAAAAGGCACTTATTTTGGCCGGTGGAGTTTTTGCTAATGTAAAACTAAATCAGCGTCTTTTTAATTTAGCGGGAGTAGAAAATATTTTTGTTCATCCCGGCATGGGAGATGAAGGGACAGCGCTTGGCGCGGCTTATCACTGTTTATCCCAGATTAAACCTGATTTGAAGGCAAGACTGCTAAAAGATGTTTATTTAGGTCCGGCTTACAGTGATGAAGAAATAGAAAAAGCGTTGAAAAAATACAAGATAAAATACAGTAAAATAGAAGACGAAGCAGTCATAGCAAAAAAGACAGCCCAATTAATAGCAGAAGGGAAAATAATAGGATTTTTTAGAGGAAGGATGGAATACGGTCCGAGGGCGCTCGGAGCAAGAAGTGTATTGGCCGACCCAAGAAAAAAAGAGATGCATGATATTCTGAATGAAAGAATGAAAAGGAGTGAATTTATGCCCTTCGCGCCGGTAATACCTTATGAACGGATGAATGAAATATTAGACGGCAAAATAAAAGGTTCGGAACATACAGCTGAGTTCATGACTATCACCTACGATGTCAAGAAAGAATGGCAGGGGAAGATACCGGCAGTAGTGCATGTAGACGGGACAGCTAGGCCGCAATTGATAAAAAGAGAAATCAACTCGTTATATTACGATATAGTAACGGAATTCGGTAAAATAACCGGAGTGCCTGTGATAATAAATACCAGTTTCAACATGCACGAAGAGCCCATAGTATGCACGCCGGAAGACGCGATACGTTCTTATTTGCAGGGATGCGTGGATGTTATGGTGATGGAAAGATTTGTAGTGGGAGAAATAGTGAATAGTTCAATGGTTTAATGGTGCCTGCCTGCCGGCAGGAATGGTAAATAGTTGAATGCAGGGATTGTCGAGATATATCCGAATCAACTATTCTCGCTTAAATACCAATCGATAGTTTTTCTAAGCCCTTCTCTAAAATCCGTTTTTGCTTTAAAATTGAATTCTTTTTCCGCGCGAGAGGTATCAAGGCATCTTCTTGGCTGTCCGTCCGGTTTTGTTTTATCCCATATTATCTTTCCTTTGAATCCGGTTAATTCGGCTATTAAAGAAACTAAATCCTTGATGGAAATTTCAAAACCGGAGCCAATGTTTACGGGATCAGGCTTTTGGTATTTTTCCGCGGCAGATACAATTGCCTCAGCGCAGTCTTCCGCGTATAAAAATTCTCGCGTAGCATTTCCGGTTCCCCAGACAACGATTTCGTTTTGGGCGCTTTTTACGGCTTCAAGACATTTTTTGATTAGGGCCGGAATTACATGGGATGATTCGGGATTAAAATTGTCACCGGGGCCGTAAAGATTTACAGGTAATAAATATATGCCGTTAAAGCCATATTGCTGTCTGTAAGCCTGAAGCTGTACCAGCATCATTTTTTTAGCCAGCCCATAAGGCGCGTTGGTTTCTTCGGGATACCCGTTCCATAGATTTTCTTCTTTGAATGGTACAGGGGTAAATTTAGGATAAGCGCAAATGGTTCCTATGGCAACGAATTTTTCAATTTTATTCAGCCGGCTTTGCTCAATGAGTTCTATGCCCATTTTGATATTATCATAGAAAAATTTTCCGGGATTTTCCCGGTTCGCGCCTATGCCGCCTACTACAGCCGCGAGATGAATGATTATTTCCGGACTGGTATCTTTGAAAAGACGCGCGATTTCGTCTGTTTTTCTTAAATCGTAATTTTGGCTCTTGACGACAAAAACATTTTCACAGCCGTTGTCTCTCAATTTTTTTATAACGTAAGAGCCGAGAAAACCGCTGCCGCCGGTAACCACTATTTTTTTATCGTTTAAATGTAACATAGAAATTGTGTCCTTATGGTTAATTCCTGAAAATTTATACTAACATTTCGATATTTCTTTGTCAAATCTATTATTTCTTGTATTTTTAAGTTTTTGTGTTAAAATAAACGACGAGTTTGAGAAAATGTTTATATAATATAAAAGATCGAAAAATATATGATATTAGTAATTTTTATCATGCGCTTGCATAAGAGCGGGGGTAGTGTTAAATGGTTGCACAGAACAAGATAGGCATAAACGAATTACAGCATAAATATAATGACTGGTGGCATGAAAAAGAGCAACTTTTCCCTCCATCGTCTATGAAAAAAAAAGGCGGGGATAAAAATTACCGTAAAATTATCCGTTGTTTATATCCCTTAGAAGATGGTCTTTTTCTGGATGTGTGTTGCGGTAACGGGACATTTCTTTCTTTCTTGGAACAAAATACGCGTCTTTCTCTTTATGGTGTTGATATTTCCGGTTTTGCTATAGAATCTGCAGGCAGTAGATTGCAAAGGGCGAAAGTTTGTGTTGGTGACGCGCAGGATATAAATTGTTTCGAAAATAATTATTTTGATTATGTGACCTGTCTTGGTTCTATAGAACACTTGCCAAACCCTTCAAAAGGCATCAAGGAAATAAGCAGGGTCTTGAAAACTAACGGCAAAGCGCTGATAATAGTACCGAATCTTTTTTTTCTAGGGCATATATACATGGCCTTCAAATATGGGGTTTATCCTTCCGAGGGGCAGCAGGAATTTTCAGAGATGTTTTCTACCGTGGAAGGATGGAAAGAATTATTGACCGAAGGCGGCTTAGAAATAATCCGTGTTTATAAATATAATGAAATAGGTGCCACAAAGAAAGTTGGCAGACCGGCAATAGTTCTCTGGAATATCTTCAAAGCTTTTATCCCCATTAGTTTGTCCTACTCTTTTATTTTTATATGTAAACCTCGCAGAGCGGCTTGATGCAAGGCTAAAAAAATGCGCGGGACAACGGAACAAAATAAAAAAATACAGTTTATGGAAATAGGAAAAAGTAAAGTGCTTTTTGTAACTCATTCGCTGACGAGTTCTCCGAAAGAAGAATGGCTGGATTTTCTAATACCGCGCTGTGAAAAATTAATATACATTGACCACCCGTTTTCTTATAAAAAAGGAGACATCCGGTCATCTATTACCATATTTGAAAAAGGACAAAAAATCAGCACCCGTTATTTTTATTTTCCCAGAAAAGCGAATGATATTTGTTTCTATATAAAAGATTTTTTTCTGAATGTGTGGTGGATGCTTTTTGTGGGGAAAGTGGATTTATGTATAAGTTTGGACCCCTTAAACACGTTTCCGTTGATTCTTTTTAGAAAAGCGGCCTTAATTAAACAATTGGTTTATTATGTAATAGATTATATACCGTACCGTTTTAAAAGCAATGTTACCAATTTTATCTATCATTATGTGGATAAAATGTGCTGTTATAATGTAGACCGTATCTGGAATTTATCACCCCGTATGCAGGAAGGCAGACTTAAAAACCGTGTTAATATGAAAAAATGCGCGCCTGACATAGTTGTTCCTATGGGAGTAGATTTGTCAAGAGTAAATCCCTTGCCGTTTGAGTCAATAGAACGGCACACCATAGTTTACATGGGAGCATTTTTGGAAAAACAGGGTATTCAGCTTGCCTTAAGAGTAATTCCTCAAGTTATAAAAGAAGTGCCGGATTTAAAATTTGTGATTATTGGTGTGGGAGAATATGAGCCTGAAATCAGAAAAATTATAAAAGAACTCAATATAGAAAAATACGTTGAAATGAGAGGGTATGTTAAAGACCACACGGAAATGGAGAAAATGCTTTGCGAGTGTGCAATAGGCATAGCTACTTATAAAATTGAAAAAAGTAGTTTTAGTTATTATGCCGATCCAGGCAAGGCAAAAGTTTACTTAGGTTGCGGACTTCCGGTTATAATTACTAAATTTCCTCTCGTGGCTTATGAAATCGAAGAGAAAAAAGCGGGTTTCTCGATTCAGTATGATGAAATCGCTTTTAAAGAGGCGTTGCTTAAATTACTTACCGACGATGAGTTGTATTTGCAAATGAGAAAAAATGCTATAAGTATGTCAAAGCAGTATATCTGGCATAATATTTGTGCCAAAGCTTTGGAGCAGACAGGTTTTACAATTTAAGGAGCGGATGTTTCGATGAAAGGTTTAATTTTAGGAATTTCGACTTCACATAATTGCACCGCGGCTTTGCTGGATTTCGACGGAAATATAATCGGTGTTGTTTCAGAGGAAAGATTTACGCGTCAGAAAAATGAGACGGGGTTTCCTTCCAATGCTGTTAAATTTTTAGCCGGGTTGGTTGTTGCCGGAGATATAAAACATATTGTTATAGGAGAAGATATTGTTTTAGATAAGTTTTACAACAGCCCGCGTACTTTACTGAATATTTCTCAGCGGACACGTTTTTTTAGAAATCCCCTGAATATGATTTTGAATTTCTTGGGGTCATATTTAACTTTGAATATCTGGAAAAAATTCGATATAAAAGAGGAGATAAAAAAAAGGCTCTGGGCATATGGCATAATCGGAGAATTGCATTTTGTAGAGCATCATTTTTCTCACGGTGCAGGGGCTTATTTTAGCGAGAATCTGGAAAATTGCCTGACCATAACCATGGATGGGCAGGGCAATAATAAATCATCTTCGACTTTCACTGTCGTGGATAATAAAATGGAAGAAGTTTATTATCTCTCGAAGTATGATTCTGCCGGCAATCTATATGCTTTTGTTACTACTATTCTTGGTTTTAAACAAAACAGGCACGAAGGTAAAATTACGGGTCTCGCGGCTTATGGTGATCCTCAAAAAGCTTATGGTAAATTATCCGGTCTTTTGCGTGTGGAGGAATTAAACGGTAATTTGAAGTTTGCTTCGCCGCTTTTAACAAAAGCGGAAACGTTGACTAAAAAAGTTATGCATAAAGTTCTGTTTGAATATCTCAAATGGCTTCTAAGCGGAAAATCCATAGAAAGCTTTATTTATAAATTGGTAGATATTTATAATTTTGCCGAAAAAGACGAAATCCTGCCGGACTTAAATGAAAAAAGAGAAGATATTGCCGCCGCGGTGCAGTTTATTCTTGAAGACCGTGTTTGTAAATTCGCGGAGTTTTATCTCAAAAAATATAAACTTAAAAATTTAATTTTGGCCGGCGGAGTCTTTGCCAACGTAAAATTGAATCAGCGCATTTTTAATTTACCGGGAGTGGAAAATATTTTTGTTCATCCCGGCATGGGAGATGAAGGGTTGGCTCTGGGCGGAGCATATTATCATCTTTCTAAAATAAACCCTAAATTTAAACGTAAGCCGCTAAAAGATGTATACTTAGGGCCCTCTTACAGTGATGAAGAAATAGAAAAAGCGTTGAAGAAATACAAGATAAAATACAGTAAAATAGAAGACGAAGCAGTCATAGCAAAAAAAACGGCCAAATTAATAGCAGAAGGGAAAATAATAGGATTTTTCAGAGGAAGGATGGAATACGGCCCGAGGGCGCTCGGAGCAAGAAGTGTATTGGCCGATCCCAGAAAAAAAGAGATGCATGATATCCTGAATGAAAGAATGAAAAGGAGTGAATTTATGCCCTTCGCGCCGGTAATACCTTATGAACGGATGAATGACATATTAGGCGGCAAAATAAAAGGTTCGGAACATACAGCGGAGTTCATGACTATTACTTACGATGTCAAAAAAGAATGGCAGGAAAAGATACCGGCGGTGGTGCATGTAGACGGAACAGCCAGGCCGCAATTGATAAAAAGAGAAATCAACTCATTATATTACGATATAGTAACGGAATTCGGAAAAATAACAGGCGTACCTGTAATAATAAATACCAGTTTCAACATGCACGAAGAGCCCATAGTATGCACGCCGGAAGACGCGATACGTTCTTATTTGCAGGGATGCGTGGATGTGATGGTGATGGAAAGATTTGTAGTAGGAATGAAATAGTAAATAGTTCAATGGTTTATGGTGTCTGCCGACCGGCAGGCAGGAATGGTAAATAGTTGAATATGGAAATTGTCGAGATATGTCTGGGTTAACTAGTTTTTTTTGAGAGGGGATAAAGTGGGAAATAAAAAGTTAATTATTTTTTTTATTGTTTTTGCCGGACTTTTTTTGTCGGGAAAAGGAATTAATGCCGAAGGAGAAAATACGGGATTATTGCCTCACAGTAAACTTCTTTATATCTTCGACACAAAAGAACAGACTTTAACGAAAACTATTCAGCGAAACGGGCAGTACGTTTTAAAGGCTCTTTTCCGCCCGAAAACCACGATGGTTAAATGTAAATATACCTATCCTTTGAATATGGAAGTGCCTCAGTCGATTTCGGGCTTTGAAATATTGCAAAGTGAAAATGGACTGTGTGTTGTAAGTAAAGAGGCTCCGGCAGGGCAAAGTTTGGTTTTTCCTAGCCTGGATAATCTTTCAGTGGATACCTATTGTTATCCTTGTTTTTATTTATTTTACCAAAGTGACGCCCCACTCAATGTGAGTCTGCATTTTTATGCCGATATAGATAATGACGGCGTGAGTGATTTTATGGCTTATTACGGTAAAGAACCGTCGGAAGAAATCGCTTCGAAAATCAAATGTTATCCTATTGAAAATTATATAGAGCATAAAGTTGAAGAATTCGATAAAAGTATTATCATGCTGTTATATAACGAATTGAGGTTAAAGCGCAGTGACAGGATAGGATTCGTTTTAAGGAGACTGGATATCGAAATTGAAACTACCGTGGACAGCCAGAGTTATGTTTTAAATGAGACGGGGTTGTATAACGAGGAGCCGAGGGATGTATCGGTGGTGTTGAAAGATTTTACGGATGAAACAGCCGAAAAAGCGGCATGGAAAGAGCCGGATTATTTTAATACAAAAGCGGATTTGTACGGTTTTCTGGAAGAGAAAGGAGAAGTAGAAACTCTTTTAAGAGAATCTGTTTTCGAAATTGCCGGAGAAAAATATTTTCTTAGCGGCGTGGACAGAGAAAAAATCAACGAAATGCTCAGGAAGAGAACGGAAGTGGATCTGGCGGTTTTGCCGCTTAAGGAAGGAGAACCGGTCAGCCTTGTGCCGTGTGAAAATAAATATTTGGAACTGGAAGACGTGTTTCTTGCTGAGAAAACCGCTCCCGCGAAAAAAGAACCGGTATTGACTTTTAAAAGAATAAATCCCACCCGATATATAGTCGAAGTTGAAGCTGAGGATTCTTTCTGGATAACTTTGAATGAAAACTTTCACACCGGTTGGAAGGCCTATGTGGTGACCAGCGCGGATAAATCTCTTTTAGGCGCTGAAAAAACAGCGTTGCAATTCGCGATGGATTTAAAAAAAGAGAAATTTGAGCTACTGAAAGAACACCGGCTTGTGAATATTTTCGCCAACGGTTGGTTCGTTCCGGTTTCGGAAATATTCGGCGCGGATAGCCCGCCCAAATTTAAAATCATTATGGAATTTTATCCGCAGAGGCTTTATGAGGCGGGACTGCTTATTTCCGCGTTATCTTTTGTTTTGATGGTAGTTGGAATTATAACGGTCTTAATTGTTAAAAGTAAAAAGAAGACAAAATGATAAAAAAACTTTTTCTTAATATGGGAAAATTTATTAAAAATAAAAAGAATTGGCTGAAGCTGTTTTTTTTCACGCTTCTCGCGGTGACGGTGTTTTTGTATATAAAGGGAATTCGTATCGAGCGGGAGATAGGCAGGAGAGCGAATTACCCTATGGCTTTCGCTGAAATATTGACGATACCGGTGTACGCTTTGTTTTTTAGGATACTTAAACCGAAGATGGAGGCGAAGTTTTTAGGCGCGGCTGAATTTATTTTCAAAAAAGCGAGTGTGAAATACTTAATAGCTTTTATGGCATTGATAGTGACGGCTGTAATTTTTTCTATGACGAGATTCACTTTTTTTGTGTTACAGATTTCCAATATTGCTTATTTCATGCTGGTAACGGCCGTCATTCTGGAAGTTGCCGCGACTGTGAGAGAGAGATAAAAATGGAAAAAGCAATTTGTAATATTTGCGAAAAGGATAACGCGGAAAGTTACTGCAAATTAGAGTCGCCGGATTTCGCGGGTGAGATTTTCGATTTAAACAAATGTAACGAGTGCGGCTTGTTGTTCATAAATCCGCGTCCCGATACAAAAGAGATAAAAAAATATTATCCTGACGCCGAATATTACGCTTATTCTCAGGCGGAGGGAGATTCGCGCAAAGAAGGCGGTTTTCAGGAATTGGTAAAAAGTATAAGACGAGCGACTATAGCCGAATATTACGGTGACGGCAAGAAATATTCTTTTGCCGCGAAAGTGAAAAATAAGGTGTACGCTTTTTTTGGCAAACACAGGTTTGGAACAGCGCCCCGGCAGGCGCGAATCGGTTCTATTCTCGACGTCGGCTGCGGCGACGGGGCTTTTTTACTACACCTGAAAGATTTGGGCTGGCGGGTTCAGGGATTGGAGATAAATTCTTATGCCGCGAAAAGAGCCGAAGAAAAAGGGGTAAAAGTTTATAATCAGGATTTGCTTGACGCGGATTTCGAAGGGGAAACTTTCGATGTTGTAAGATTGTGGAGTGTGCTTGAGCATCTGCATGACCCTTCGGCAACGATAGAAAAAGTGGGGCGGATTTTGAAAAAGGGAGGCTTTTTGATTATTCAGACTCCTAATTTCGGCAGTTTGGCAAGGAGTGTTTTTAAAGAAAAATGGAGCGCCTTTGACGCGCCGAGGCACTTATATAGTTTTAACAGCGGGACGCTGAGAAATATTATAGAAAAAAATAATTTCGAAATAGTGAAAATGCACACTATTTCGGTAGGAACAATAGCCGCGAGTCTCAAATATAATTGCGCGGCCGCGAAACCATTTTTATTTATAAGTGACGCTGTTCTTGATGTATTAAATTTAGGCGATTGCCTGGTTTGTTATGCTAAAAAGAAATAAAGAAGAAACCCGCCGTTTTATATTTAATTTAATCATTATATTTGTTATGGGATTGGCGTCTTTGCTTTGGTTTAAAGGAGGTTTCCTTATAAAATCCGAAGATGTGGGGCTGCCGCTTAATTTCAGCGAATGGAAATCCTACGCTTACTGCTGGTTTAACCAGCGCGCCGCCGGAACTTACCCAATAGATAATTTTGCCGCGTTATTTTTTTTAGCTCTGCCGGCTTTACTGCAAAAAGCCGGGCTTACTATTTTAGCGGCTCAAAAGATCCATTTTATTTTCTGGTTTTTACTGCCTGGATTTTGTTTGTAT
>JBDRBQ010000019.1:0-2505 GCA_043822625.1 Candidatus Omnitrophota bacterium
ATTCAATAGTAAACTATTTATTATAAAAACCCCTTTTCAAGGTGCTCATCTTTTTTTTATACTATAGCAATAATCAGGCGAAGCTAATCACGGTAAGTGATTAGCGAAGACTGATGGCGCGCCCGGCAGGATTCGAACCTGCGACCCACTGCTTAGCATCCAGCATTAAGTTACCTTAACCACCACCGCATACTTTCGGGGCTTGCTGGCTGGACTATGTCTTCACCATCTCAGGTGTGCAGCGTATAGTCTCTGAGGACTCTCGCGTTATGTTGAGGTAGTCGTTCGCCCATTTCACATTTTGCTTCTGATTATTCGCGGATTTGCCAAACCGAATGGCTTTAGGACAATCGTAACTATTAGAAACATAGAGTACTGTTTTTTTCTCAGGGCAGTAAATAGCATAATAATCAAACTCTTGTTCACTATAGCGTTCCGTATGTGTGCCATTTTTATCCGACCAGTTTCTCCTGAATCTCACCTCAACCGTGCCATTCTTTTTTAAACTGGCATATTTAACTTGTATTTTTACCACTACGCCGGTATTAAGAACAGCTACAAGGTCATAAGGTTGATGTTCAGATAATGGAATACACGGAACATGTCCTTTTTCAACAAGATCGCTAATAACCATAGCTAATCCAAGATCACCCTTGGATTTTGTGTGATGCATTTCACCTCCTTTCTGGCGAAATTACTATTTTATGCCTCAAACTCAGCGGTTGCCTGCAAATAGCCCTAATTTTACTATTAGGGTGTCCTTGCATACAGCTGCATCCACTTTACAGGTTCAGTATTTCATAGTTTTTCCTGTAAAGGCTCCTTCTTTTAAAGGCAGTTGCTCTATCCAACTGAGCTACGGGCGCATAAATTATGTCTAATCTATCACAGTTAATAGATGATGGTGAATAGTAGATAGTAAAATCTTTTTAAAACCATTCACCATTGAACTATTTAACCATTCAACTATTTATTGGTCGGGGCGAGAGGATTCGAACCTCCGACTTCCTGCTCCCAAAGCAGGCGCGCTAGCCAAGCTGCGCCACGCCCCGTAAAAACGCCGTTTTTTCAACGATGTGCCGTATTATAACAGATTATTATCTTAAAAGTCAATCATTCCACAGCAATTTTCGGCGCATCAAAACACAATCCCACTTTCACAGAAGCAAAGTGGGATTAAAGTACACGCATTTTAAATAACGGCTCATGTAAGCCTATTTATTACAATTTATGCCCCACAGGATTTACGAATGATTAAATTGGCCTTAAGGGCAATTTTTACTTTTTCGATCTTTTGGCCTAAAATAATTTCATTCAAAGCCTGAACCGCTAAGCGTCCCATTTCCGCGATGGGCTGGTTCACAGTAGTCAATTTAGGCTCTACATCTTCTGAAAAAGGTCTGTTATCAAAACCAACTACCGCTACATCTTTAGGCACATTAAGCCCTTTTTCTTTTACAGCTTTTATAACCGCGACTGCCATATCATCACTGGAAGCAAACACGGCAGTAGGTCTATCCTCTCTGGAAAGCAACTTCAAAGTTTCTTCATAAGCGGTTCTTTTATTGAAATTAGCCCTTACTACAAAATAACCCGGATTAATTTTATCTAATTCATTTTTCTGCAATGCCAGCCGGTATCCTTTTAATCGGTCATCCGCCGCTTTGACACCGGCGGTTCCGGCAATAACCGCTATTTTTTTATGACCAAGTTTAATCAAGTACTCAACCATCTCGAAAGCGCCTTCTTTATTTTCGATATATATACAGTTAACGTCTTTCTTTTTAATGCTCATATTAACTACAATATACGGCACGTCTTCGGCTTCGAACATAGGAACTATATTTTTAGTGCCCGCGTAAATAGCACCTTCCACATAAGTTTTATTTAAAATCCTATTATAAAAACTTTCTTCGCTTTCATTGCGCCTATTTACATTTATTAAAACATCAAGTCCTTGATTATGCGCCTCTTCCTCAACACCTTTTATAAGCTGCATGACATAATAAGAAGAAAACATGCCCTGAAAATAAGGCATTATTAATCCAATAGTATTATTTCTGGCCCCGGCTAATCTGCGCGCGTTAACGTTGGGTCTATAATTACATTCCTTTATAACCTTCAAAACTCTGTGCCGATTTTCTTCCCTTACAGTAGGCAAATTATTCATAACACGAGATACGGTGGATATAGACACTCTGGCGGTTTTGGCTATATCATGAATTCTTATCAATTTCTTATCTTGCTTCATAAGAATTTCCTTTGTCATTTTTAACAGGTTTCCTTTTGTTCAAATAATACTGGTTTCCAAAAAAAGACTTCACAATACAATGTTTATTTTACTATACCTTCATTTTTTTAGCAATAATTTTCCCAAATTTTCCCAAATTCACCATTCCCGCGCGCGGAGCCATCATTCTGATTCATTTATCAAAAAAGCTAAATTTTCCTTATTTCTCACATCCGTTATTTTAATTTCGCGAAAATCATTTACCGCGACATCTA